>JAZDIE010000019.1:0-14490 GCA_043805295.1 Pseudomonadota bacterium | reverse complement strand
AAACCCATGGATCCTTCCAGCAAGGGGTATGCTGCTCTTATGCGATATTTTTCCGGCATTACTGACCGGCACAGGAAAGAATTCCGAGATCGAATACTTGAAACATCACCCCAGGAAATCATAGAAGCAGCAAAACAGTTTTTGGTCAGCAGAAGAACGCAAGGGGCCATTTCAGTCTATGCAGCATCTGATCGGCTTATTCGAGCAAATGAAGTTCTGGACGGGAAACTGGTTATTGAAGATTTAATGGCGTAGACTACATCTGGTTAGTATTTACTGTTGACACGGCTTGTAATTAATCATAGGATCAATTCTGACTTAGGGCCAAAAAATGTGATTATTTTTAGGATGCGGGCATAGCTCAGTTGGTAGAGTACAAGCTTCCCAAGCTTGGTGTCGCGGGTTCGAATCCCGCTGCCCGCTCCATTTAACAATTCCCTTTTTGAGGGGGCGTCTGTATAAATTCAGACAGCCTGCTTCGATTAGTGGATTTTTTGATAGTGCCTGTGTGGTCTATACTGACCAGTAAGGAATTATTGAATAATCGTGCTAGAAGCGGGCGTATGCCCGTTTTTTTTTTTTTTAGATGGCACAGAATACAAAACTGATTATTCAGCGAGTAGAAGAAATCGCCTGGCCTATTTTGCTATCTGAAGGGTTGGAGTTAGTGGATGTTACCTATTGTCACGAAGGAGGCAGATGGGTACTTGCTCTATTCATTGATAAACAGGGAGGAGTAACGATCGCAGATTGTGTGGCGTTTAGCCGTGAATTTAGTGATGTGCTTGATGTGAATGATATAATCTCAGGCCGTTATAGCCTTGAGGTCTCTTCACCAGGCATTAACAGGCCATTGAAAAAAATAGACGATTTTAACCGGTTCAAGGGCGAAAACGTGAGAATCAAGGTCAACCCTCCGATTGACGGCAGGAAGAATTTCAGAGGGCTTTTGCTGGGTTGTTCTGATGGAACGGTCAGGATAGAAGAAAACGCGATAATATTTGATATTGCCTATAACACAATAGATAAGGCGGTTTTGGATAAAAATATAGAACAGAAAGGTTCCTTGATATGATTTCAGAAATCAAACGTATCATTGATCAGGTTAGTCGTGAAAGAGGTATAGAGCAAAAAGTGCTTATATCTACCTTGGAAGAGGCATTGAAGTCTGCCGCTCGGAAAAAATTTGGTATAAACGTAGAGCTTGAAGTTGGATACAACGAGGAGCTTGGAGAGATAGAGGTATTTCAGTTCAAGGATGTAGTTGAAAATGTGGAAAACCCCGACTTGCAACTTAGTGTTGAAGCTGCCCGTGAGCTTGATTCTGAGAGTGAAGCAGGGGACAGTCTTGGCGTGAAAATAGATATTAATAGCTTTGGCCGCATTGATGCCCAGTCTGCCAAGCAGGTTATAATACAGAGGATGAAGGATGCTGAACGGGACGTGGTTTATGACAGCTTTATCAATAGAAAGGGCGAGATATTGAACGGGATTGTTCAGCGCATAGAACGAGGGAATGTTATTGTTAATCTCGGCCGTACAGAAGGAGTTCTGCCTGCGCGTGAACAGCTTGCCAAAGATCATTATAAGCGAGGGGATCGGATACGTGCATATGTCTTAGATGTTATTCGGGACGCGCGGGGACCGCAAATTGTGCTTTCCAGAACTCATCCCAACTTTGTAATTATGCTTTTCAAGGCGGAAGTTCCTGAAATCAGCGAAGGAATTGTGGATGTAATGGGCGCGGTTCGTGAACCGGGAGGGAGAGCAAAGATTGCTGTTGCTTCCAGAGACCAGGACGTTGATCCTGTAGGCGCATGTGTGGGAGTGAAAGGGTCCAGAGTACAGAACGTTGTCCAGGAGTTGCGTGGTGAAAAGATAGATATCATTCCATGGCATGCCGATATCGCCAGATTTGTTTGTAGCGCATTGGCGCCTGCCGTAGTCTCCAGGGTTATTATAGATCATGAGGCAGACAAGTCTATGGTAGTAATCGTGTCGGATGAACATTTGTCCATAGCAATCGGAAAGAGCGGACAGAATGTCCGGCTCGCTTCCAGGTTGACAGGATGGAAAATAGACGTTGAAGGAGAGGAGGGGTATCGCAAGACTATGCATACAGGATACGAGTCTTTAACGACTTTGCCTGGCGTTACAAAAAACATTGCGGATGCCTTATACTCCGTTGGTTTTATTTCCATAGAAGAGTTGGCAAAGGCGACTGTTGATGATCTGACTCAGGTGCAGGGAATGACCGCAGACAGCGCAAATGAACTAATCAAAGAGGTGCAAAACAGACTTGCCGCCAAAAACAATACGGCGGCACAGCAACAAGTTGCCACCCCACAAGACGCAGGAGAAGCGTCTGGTCAGGAGACTGAGCCTGAAACTGGAGAAGAGATGCAGCAATTAGAGGCTTTGTCTCAAGTGGAGTAGGTGATAGTAATGGTGAGCATGAAGCATGAACCAGTAAGGACATGTATCGTTTGCAGAAAACAGCGAGGCAAAAAAGAACTTATGCGCCTTGTTTGTAGCAGCGATGGGGTTGTGCAGCCTGATTATGGGCAGAAGCTTGCCGGAAGAGGGGCATATCTCTGCCGCGACGCAAACTGCCTTTCTATAGCCCATGAAAAAGGTAGATTAAAGAGGGCATTTCGCCGCAAGGCAGAATGTAGATATGTATTTAATTGATGATAATCCTGGCGCAGTATAAAGGCGCGACACATCTTTTTTAGGAGGAATCAATGGCAAAAGCCAGGGTGTATGAGGTTGCCAGAGAGCTTGCCTTGAGCAACAAGGACCTTTTTGAAAAATTGGGAGAGCTTAATATTTCCGTAAAAAATCACATGAGTGTGCTGGAAGAAAATGAGATAGCCAAGCTGAAGCAGTCCCTTTTTGCTAAAAAGGGGAATGAGGCTTCTCTGGAAGAAAAAAGGGTCAAAACCACTGTCATCCGGCGTCGCAAGGTTGTGTCTCAGGTCGAGACGCCTGCTGTGAATAATGCGGCGGCAGAAGATAAAGAGTCTGAAGTCTTTTCGGCTGCCGTTGATGCAGATGCAATTGATGCTGGCATTGAGCCTGGCACAGTCAATCAGCAGCCTGTTCTTGTGGAAGAGAGGGGGAAGGCAAAAGAGGCTGAGGTTAAGCCCTGTGCCCCTTCTGTTCTGGCAGCGACTTCAGTACGGCATACGCAAAAAGGGGAAAACGCTAAAATTATAAGTATACCGGAGGTTGTTATCCCCCAGCCTAAAGAAGAAGTAAAGGCCGTAAATGTCAGTATAGATCAAACTACTAATGAGAAGCGCGATCCAGTAAAACCATCTTTTGATCTGGAGTCTAAAGCAGGGAAACGGCTTACTAAACGTAAGATTGTCGAGCTTGAAGCGGATAAGAATTTTTTAAAGAAGAAATTTTCGCTGCGCAACAAAGAGATCATTGAAGGAGCATCTTTGTATGATGCGCCTGACAAGCCTGGCAAAAGACACGGTAAAGCGCAAAAGGCATTTGAAAAGCCTAATATTACTGTCCCTAAGGCGATTAAGCGCAGGATTAAGATCGATGACATTATCGTAGTCTCTGAGCTGGCTAAACGTATGGGGGTAAAGGCCGGAGAAGTGGTAAAACGGCTTATGGGACTTGGTGTTATGGCGACAATTACGCAAACGCTTGATTTTGATACTGCTGCTTTGGTTGCGAATGATTTCCAATATGAGATTGAAAGAGCGGTGTTTGGTGAGGGGGATATTATGGGGCAGCAGATCCCTGACAATCCCTTGACTCTCGCTTTAAGGCCTCCTGTAGTTACCATCATGGGGCATGTTGATCATGGCAAGACCTCTCTTCTTGATGCTATACGACAGACTAACGTAACTGAAGGAGAGGCTGGGGGTATTACTCAGCATATCGGCGCATACCATGTGAATGTACAAGATAAGATTGTGACGTTTTTGGACACGCCAGGACATGAAGCCTTTACCGCAATGCGCGCCCGTGGGGCGCATGTTACAGATATAGTTGTTTTGGTAGTGGCTGCTGATGATGGTGTAATGCCACAAACCATTGAGGCTATAAATCACGCCAAGGCGGCAAATGTCTCAATAATTGTAGCTATCAATAAGATAGACAAAGCAGGGGCGGATCCCAGCCGTGTAAAACGAGAACTGTCTGAACAAGGGCTTAACCCTGAGGAATGGGGTGGGAGCACTATATTTCTGGATGTTTCAGCCAAACAACGGATTGGCATACAGGAGCTGCTTGAGATGATTCTGCTTCAGGCAGAGGTTATGGAACTCAAAGCAAATCCTGATAGGCTTGCTCAGGGAAGGGTTATAGAGGCTAAATTGGATATTGGGAAAGGCCCTATCGCTACAATGCTTGTCCAAAATGGAACGCTTCATCAGGGAGATGTGATTTTGTGTGGGGCTTATTATGGCAGGATCCGCGCAATGCGTGACTGTCTGGGAGAGGCTGTGAGCGAGGCAGGACCTTCCATTCCAGTCGAGGTCATAGGCCTTTCTGGCGTGCCAATGGCAGGGGATGAATTTGCAGCGGTTGATGATGAAAAGAAGGCAAAGCTGGTGAGCGTGAACAGGCTGCAAAAACAGAGGACCGACGAATTGGCAAAGACAAGCAAATTAACGCTGGAAAGTCTTTTTGAACGGATGAAGCAGGGAGAGCTTAAAGGATTGAACATTATTGTTAGAGCTGACGTACAGGGTTCTATAGAGGCGCTGACCGAATCTCTGACAAAGATTATATCTCCGGAAGTTAAGATAAATATAGTTCACTATGCAGTGGGAACGATTACAGAATCAGATATAATGCTCGCTACTGCCTCCAATGCGATTATTATAGGGTTTAACGTAAGGGCCAATCCCAAGGTGCAGGAGTTGGCAGGCAAGGAAAATGTGGATGTCAGATACTACAATAT
The DNA here is from genome assembly GCA_043805295.1 of Pseudomonadota bacterium. Classification (GTDB taxonomy): domain Bacteria; phylum Desulfobacterota; class Desulfobacteria; order Desulfobacterales. Next base: position 9,560 of record JAZDIE010000019.1, on the reverse strand, counting down.
TATTTATAATGTCATAAACGATATAAAAGACGCTATTGTAGGGATGATGTCTTCTACGTTTAAAGAACATTCTCATGGTTCTGCCGAGATTAGGCAGACCTTTGTTATCCCAAAGTCAGGCACTGTGGCTGGATCTTATGTTACACATGGCAAGATAGTGAGAAACAGCAAGGCGAGGCTTATCAGAGACGGCGTTGTGATATATGACGGCGTTATAGATTCCCTGAGACGTTTTGAAAACGATGCCAAGGAGGTTCAGTCAGGCTATGAGTGTGGGCTTCATATAGCAAATTATAATGATGTGAAGGTCGGCGATGTAGTCGAGTGCTATTACCTTGAGGAAATCAAACCGGAACTATGATTGATTCCAGCCTGGAGATCATCAAAATTTATAGAGGCGCTGATGTTAAAACGTCCTGACAGAGTATCTGAGATGATTCAGCGCGAGGTTTCTCATCTTTTACTTAAAAAAATAAAAGATCCCCGTCTTGAGTTGGTGACAATAACCGGCGTTAAACTGAGTGGAGACATGAAGATTGCTCATGTCTATTATTGCATGGGAGCAAGTAGCAGGCCGGAAGAGGTTAAGTCTGGTTTTGCGAGCGCAGTCGGATTTTTGCGTAGGGAATTAGGGCGCCGGATGGAACTTAGGTATACGCCTGAAATTGTTTTTCACTATGATGAATCGTTTGACTATGGCGATAAGATTGAACGTATTTTGAAAGATCTTTATGAAGAAAAAACTTCTGCAACAGATTGCGTCATGCCTGAAGGAGAATAAAAGCTTTCTGATTGTTACCCATGTGAATCCTGACGGAGACGCACTTGGGTCAATGCTTGCCCTTGGCAGGGTGATCGGGAATATGGGCAAGACGGTGTTTTATTATTGTGAAGGCCCTGTTCCTGATAAGTATCTTTTTCTTCCAGGTGTTGATCGAATAATGCAGACCCCGGATGAGGGTTTAAAAACCGATGTCGTTGTCATAGTGGACAGCGGAGACATCGAGAGGACGGGAAATGCGGCAGGGGTAATATCCCAGGCTGATAAAGTCATAACTATTGACCATCATATTACAAATAATATTGTATGCGATATCTCTTTAGTGGATTCAACGGCCTGCGCTTCGGCTGAGATTGTGTATGATCTTATTTTAGAGATGAAACAGCCTATTGAATGGCCTGTGGCGATGAATATCTATACAGCCATTATAAGCGACACCGGTTCTTTTAGGTTCGCAAGCACAAACAGGGCTGCCTTTCGTATTTGCGAACAGATGGTAGAGTGTGGTGTAAATCCACATGAGATAGCAGAGCAGCTTTATAGTACGTATTCCATGGAGAGACTTAAACTGTTGAGCCTTGTGCTTGATTCGCTTGAGATCTCTTCCAACCGGGAGTTTGCGCTGGTTACGGCTACAAAGGAAATGATGACCAGGACAGGGACTGACCATGCGGATATCAACGGTATTGTAGATTACCCCAGGTTCATAAAAGGAATTGTGTTTGCCGGACTTATACATGAGGTGGACTCAGAAAAATTTCACATCAGTCTAAGGTCAAAGGAATGTCTGGATGTTTCTCAAATAGCGAAACGATTTGGCGGCGGTGGCCATACCAACGCAGCAGGCTTTCCTTACCAGGGGAAACTGGAAGTTATTAAAAACGAGTTATTCAGGATAGCAGAAATGGGCCACGGACCATGGACGACTGACCACAATGGTTCATCGTCTGTGGTCCATTAAAGGCGTGGGTAATGGACGGGATATTGCTGGTAGATAAACCGGAAGGTATAACTTCAACCGAAGCGGTGCGGAGGACAAAGAAAACGCTAAAGGCGAACAAAACAGGTCATGCCGGCACACTTGACCCTTTTGCATCAGGGCTTTTAATATGTTGTATAAACAAGGCAACAAAGCTTTTCGATATGTTCCAGGGTGTTTCAAAGACATATCGCGGCACGCTTTGGCTTGGCGTGCGCACAGACACACAAGACCCTGAAGGGGCGGTTGTTGCGCGTGCTGATGTTCCAGCGTTCGCAAAGTATGAGATCGAAAAAGTATTTAATAGGTTTGTAGGGGTCATAGAGCAGGTACCCCCAATGTTTTCGGCCCTAAAGCATAGGGGTGTTCCTTTATATAAATTAGCCAGGCTTGGCCAGGGGGTGGTAAAGCCGCCCCGCAAGGTGAAGATTGATTCGCTTGATATATTACGGATTGATCTCCCGCAGGTTGAGTTTGAGGTTTGTTGTTCCAAGGGCACGTATGTTCGCGCTCTTGCGTCCGACATCGGAGATTCATTGGGCTGTGGCGGCCATCTATCCAAATTGAGGCGCCTTGCATGTGGACAATATGTCGTTGAGGCTGCTGTAAAGGCGGATGACTTAACGCCTGATAACGTTGAGTTTATCAGAGAAAAAATTATACCTATGAGTGAATTTGTTTAGGAGGTGGAACGTGCATTTAAATGCAGAACAAAAGAGGGGGATTATTGACAAGTTTAAATTAAGCGCAACCGATACCGGCTCTCCAGAGGTTCAGATAGCTCTGCTTACCAGCAGAATTTCTCACCTCACCGAGCATTTTAAGGTACACAAAAAGGACCATCATTCAAGACATGGTCTGCTTAAACTTGTAGGAAAGAGGAGAAGGCTGCTTAATTATCTGAAGACCAAGGACGTAAATCGCTACAAGGTTGTCTTAGCTGCGCTTTCTCTTAGAAAATAAGCGTACAGCCTATATGGTCTTAATTGGGGAGAAACAACTTAAACGTTTGATCAGTTAAGGCTGATTTTGATGAAAATAACCGAAAGGAAGAAGTATTGGTATGACTTTTAGATTTGAAAGTGAATTGGCAGGTAAAAAACTTATTCTTGAGACTGGACGTATGGCAAGGCAAGCCAACGGATCTGTTTTGGCTCAATATGGCGATACTATCGTGCTTGTAACCGCGACTGCCGGATGTAAGGACATGGAAGGAATTGATTTCGTCCCGCTTACCGTTGAATATATGGAAAAAGGTTACTCTGCCGGCAGAATTCCGGGTAATTATTTTCGCAGAGAGGTTGGACGGCCTACTGAAAAAGAGACTCTTACGGGCCGTATTATTGACCGGCCTATCAGGCCACTTTTCCCAAAATGCTTTCGTAACGAGACACAGGTTATTGCCACGGTCTTGTCCATGGATAAGGAGAACGATCCTGATGTCCTTGCGCTTATCGGAGCTTCAGCAGCGCTTGAGGTGTCGGATATACCGTTTCAAGGGCCAATCGCAGCAGTGAGGGTGGGTAAAATCAACGGTCAGCTTAAGATTAATCCTGCTATACAAGAGTGGGGTGAAAGCGCTATAAATTTGATCGTGGCAGGCACTGCCGACGCAGTGGTGATGGTTGAAGGGGGAGGCGACAACGTCTCTGAAGATGAGATGCTTGATGCTATTTTTTATGGCCACGAGGCAATGCAGCCGATTTTAGCGCTTCAGACAAAGTTAAGGGAGCAGGCCGGCAAGGTCAAAAAGAATGTTCCTAATATAGGCGCAAAAGATACTGCGCTTGTCGCAGATGCCGAGCGTCTATGTTTAGGAGGTATTTTTGAAGCGCTCCAGGTTTCGGACAAACTTGAAAGATATGCGAGATTGTCTGAAGTAAAGGATAAGTGGTTGCGCTATATTGCTGAAAAAGGAGATGCAAGGGCTGAAGAGGCGCAAAATGCTTTTTTTGAATTAGAGCGTAAGGCTGTGAGAGGGCTTATTCTAAACGATAATAAGAGAATAGGCGGTCGCAGGTTTGACGAGATTCGCGAGATATCCTCAGAGGTTGGTATGCTGCCGCGCACACATGGATCATGTTTGTTTACGCGGGGGGAGACACAGGCGCTTGGAATTGTTACGCTAGGCTCGTCAGGGGACGAACAGCGTATGGAAACCCTTAACGGAGAAGTGTCTCGCGCATTCATGCTGCATTATAACTTTCCGCCATATTGCGTTGGAGAGGTAAAGCGTTTATCAGGGCCAGGGCGCAGGGAAATCGGACATGGCGCGCTCGCGACCCGCGCAGTGGAAAAAATACTTCCATCTGCTTCCGAGTTTGCGTACACAATAAGGGTGGTTTCAGAGATAAGCGAATCTAATGGTTCTTCGTCAATGGCCACAGTATGCGCATCCAGTATGGCGCTGATGGATGCAGGGGTGCCGACAAAAGATGCGGTTGCAGGGATCGCCATGGGCCTGGTTAAGGAGGGGGACACGATTGTCGTGCTATCTGACATCCTGGGCGACGAGGATCACATGGGGGATATGGATTTTAAGGTTGCGGGGACGCGCACTGGCATAACCGCACTCCAGATGGATATTAAGATTGACGGATTGAGCCGGGATATACTGGAAAAGGCTCTGGCGCAGGCCAGGGATGGGAGGTTGCATATACTGGATAAAATGGCGCAAACCATCTCAGAGCCAAGGACTTCTATTTCGCCGTATGCGCCTAAGGTGTTTACGCTAAAGATCAATCCCAGCAAGATCAGAGACGTGATTGGGCCTGGAGGAAAGGTGATTAGAGCTATTCAGTTGGAGACCAACACTAAACTTGATGTCGATGATTCTGGATACATAAAGATTATGGCCGACAATGAAGAGCTTGGAAAAAAGGCGCTGAAGATGGTTGAAGATATTGCCCGAGAAGTAGAAGTCGGAGTTATTTATGAAGGGACTGTGCGCAAGCTTATGGACTTCGGGGCGTTTGTAGAGGTATTGCCCGGAGTGGATGGGCTGCTACATATATCGCAAATCGATTTTAAACCAGTACACCAGGTGTCGGACATAATGAAGGTGGGGGATAAGGTAAGGGTCAAAGTTCTTGAGGTAAGCAGCGAAGGCAAAATCAGGCTTAGCCGGAAGGCAGCCATGTCGGAGGAGTAGGGGTGACAGTCTGATGGCCGATATTTCTAAATCATTGCTGGAAAACGGGATTTGCGTTTTGACCGAACGTATGTCTAATTTTCGCTCAATATCTATGGGTATATGGGTCAATGCAGGCGCGCGTGATGAGACTGAGGCGGAAAACGGTATCTCACATTTCATTGAGCATATGATCTTTAAAGGTACAGCCAGGAGAACCGCGTCTCAGATTGCCAAGGAATTTGATGCTATTGGCGGGGCGTCAAACGCCTTTACCTCAAAAGAAATCACCTGCTTTCATGCAAAGGTCATGGATGTGCATCTGCCTGTCATGGCGGACCTTCTTTCCGATATTTTTCTCAACTCGGTTTTTGACCCTGTAGAAATTGAGCGGGAACGTCAGGTTGTGTTGCAGGAAATAGGAATGACAGAGGATACGCCTGACGATTATGTCCATGTCCTGCTGAGTCAGGTTTTTTGGGGGTCGGACCATCCTCTTGGTCGATCAGTGCTGGGTAATGACAATACAGTATCTGCCTTGGATGCCTCAGCTTTAAAAAGGTACCTCTCTGCCTCATATATCCCTGAAAGAATCGTTATATCTGCGGCAGGTAATGTAGAGCATAAAGAGTTTTTTGATATGCTCAGTAATTATTTTTTTGAAGTCCCCAGCCGGAACGGCTTTCCTAAAAGGATATCTCCTTTAATAAAATCTATGATCTCAACTCATCCCAAGGATTTAGAGCAGGTTCATATCTGTCTTGGTGTTAAGGGGTGTGATATTACATCTTCTAGGCGCTATGTTATGTCTCTTTTGAATACACTCTTTGGAGGGAGCATGAGTTCGCGTCTTTTTCAGGAGGTGCGGGAGCGTCGCGGCCTGGCGTATTCGATATATTCGTTTCATTCTGCTTATGAAGAGACCGGAATGCTCGGAGTATATGCCGGTGTTGAACAAGGCTCTGTTGATGAAACCATCTCGGTGATATTGTCTGAGATGAAGCGCTTGAAAAAAGAATTAATTTCAGCAGAAGAGTTGGATGCGGCCAAGGAGCATGTAACTAGTCAGATACACCTTGCCTCTGAAAGCACTGACAGCCGCATGAATAGATTAGCTCAAAATGAGATGTATTTTGGCCGTCATATCCCTTTAAACGAGGTGATCAAAGGGATCAATCAGGTAACTCCAATGGATGTTATAACCCTCGCAGAAGAAGCGTTTCAGCAAACGCATTTTTCCGCAGTTTTTCTTGGGCCTATAAAGTCGCAGGGATTAAAAGAGGTTTGCCTGTGACATTGAGGCTTCGCATCCGCAAGGTGCGCCCTAGCCAGGATCAAGACATCCCTTTACCCAAATATCTCACCCCGCATGCCGCAGGCATGGATATATCTGCTGCTGTTCAAGCTCCTGTTACTCTTTTGCCAGGGGAACATGCCTTAATACCTACTGGTTTGGCGATGGCAGTGCCACATGGGTTTGAAGCCCAGATTCGCCCACGCAGCGGGCTTGCCGCAAAATGGGGGATTGGAGTACTGAATTCGCCAGGTACGATTGATTCAGACTACAGGGGAGAGGTGTGCGTAATTTTGATAAATTTAGGCAAAGCCCCATTTTTAATAAACAGGGGGGATCGTATTGCTCAGATGGTAATCCACAAGGTATACCAGGTTGAGGCAGAAGAAGTAGACCTTTTGGACGAAACTGAGAGAGGCGCCGGGGGATTTGGCCATACTGGAACTATTCAGGTGGATAGTTAGTGCCTGAACGAAAACTTTCAATTTGGTTCAAGGTCAAGGAAGGCGAAGGTTTTAACCAGAGGAATACATTGAGTATTTTGAGGATTAAAATCTGAGCCTGACGCAGAGATTGAGCTAAAGGGGAGGTTTCCGTTCAGGCACTAGTTAGCCTTCAGCCTATTTTACAGAATAGGCTCCCCTGCCTTTTTTAATTATTCTTCCTTGTCTGGCGAGACGAAATACTACATTCGATATCTGCTTGCTTTCAAGCCCTGTCGCTTCTCTAATAATTCCCACATTTGCTCCGGCTCGTGATTTTTTTATGACATTTAGGATTTGAATAGTGATAGAAGATTCGGCCACTACTTTTTTGACAACGACTTTTTTAGTAACCGCTTTTGGTGTGACGACTTTTTTGACAACGGCTTTTTTGGATTTTGGTTTTGCGACTGGTTTTGCTGTTGTTTTTTTAGGAGAGTTAACTTTTCCTTTTGTTACTTTTTTTGGGGGGGTAACGGTCTTTTTTGCTTGCGCCTTTTTTTTTGTTTTTGAAGCTGTTCTTGCCATAATTCCTCCATTTTTTTGTTGGGTTTGCTTATCTGACGTAACTACTCAGGAGCCTAAACACCTGAGTAGTTACTATCTGACAAGCAATATAATTATCAATTATATTAAACCAAGTTAAAAATCAAGGGGGAGGCTTTAATTAATTTGATAGCATAGACATAGACTATGCTTGCTACGTTACTACTACTCAACATGGTGACTATAGTAGCAATGCCCCCAAAAATATCAATTTGGCGAAATCTCTACGTGTAGTCATTGCCCGACTTGACTTGATCGGACGATCCAGTCAAGTCGGGCAATGACTACTTGGTGGGGGGACGATGACTAATCTTTTTTGACCTTTAACCAAATTGGAGGTTTCCGTTCAGACACGAAATAGGCTTTCTATTAATTCCTTCTCCCCTCGTGGGAGAGGGTGAGGGGGAACATGTACGTCAGTGCTGGGCGGTAACGTTTGGCATGGCTATTACAACTAAAATATTATAGACTCCCCCTTTTTTAGTATGCTATAGTCGGTGTTTATAACAGGGGGAATAGAGGAAATGATAAAACATATACTCATAGCCGATGATTCGGCTCCTATAATCTATGTGGTCAGGTCAATATTAAAAGGAAATGGATACCATCAGGTTACTGCTGTGACAAACGGGAAGGACGCCATTCAGATGTTAAATGAGTCTAAATATGACGCGCTTATCACAGACCTGAATATGCCGGAGATAGATGGTATTAAGTTAATTAATGAATGCAGGAAAAAGTATAAGTACATGCCTATTGTTGTTTTGTCAGGCATGGGGAGTATTGATGTCGCTGTTGAGGCGATGAGGGAAGGGGCTGATGATTATGTCCGAAAAGATACTGAAGACTTGAGCAAGACGCTTATTTTTGTGCTTGAACGGGCTGCGGAAAGAAAAAGATTGGAACAGCGGATAAATATCCTTGAGGCTATCCTTCCTATATGCATGTATTGCAAAAAAATACGACGGAATGATATGGATATTGAAGATTCATGGGTTTCAGTGGAGGAGTATTTTAGTGAAAGGATGAACGGAATAGATTTTTCCCACGGGATATGCCCTACTTGCGCTGTAGAGCATTCCCAGTCCTTGCAGTATCGTGCTGGCAATGCGGTATGATTTTATAAGATGAATCGCAACAAAGAGCGTATTGAGATTCTTTATGGCGTACATTCGGTTTGTGAGGCTCTGAAGGCTGGCAGAAGAAGCTTTCATGCCTTATGCCTTATGCGTGATGATGCCAGGAAGCGTTTCAACTTTATCTTAGAACTTGCCGAAATCAGGAATATCCCTGTTGAATATGGCGCTTCTGATATCTTTGGCCGGCTTGGCTCCCAAGTTCATCAGGGTATTGCGGCAAAGGTTGGCAGATATCCGCTGGCAGACATTTCAGATATAGCAAAAAAAGGGGCTACAACCGGGCGGCCTGCTTTTATACTGGTTTTGGACCATATTGTTGATCCGCAGAATATGGGGGCGCTAACCCGTACCGCGCTGGCTGCTGGCGTTGACGGGATGCTAATCCCAAATGCCCGCGCAGCGCTTCCTTCGCCTCTTGTTTCCCATGTCTCTGCTGGTGGCATGGAACATATGGATATCGCTTGTGTGCCAAACATTGTTTCTGCCCTGAAAGGCTTAAAAAAACAAGGGATATGGGTTGTAGGCGCTATTCTTTTATCCCCTGTGTCTCTTTATTCCATTGACTTGACTATTGATGTTGCATTGGTGTTGGGGAGTGAGGAAAAAGGGATAAACCGCCTTGTGCAACAGGAAAGTGATTTTCTTGCCTCAATCCCTCAGGCCGCAAAGGCCGGATCTCTCAACGCTGCTGCCGCAGGTGCAATAGCTCTTTATGAGGTTGTCAGGCAGAGGAGTAACTATTCAGGTGGATAGACTGAAGGCTGTAAGACTGAAGGTTTTTAGGGATAATTCATCTCTGATTGAAACAAAGGCCGTAGAAACCGAGAAGGTCTTGATAGGTTCGCGCCTTGCGAGATGTTTCATAGCCTTCAGTCTATCCACCTGAATAGTTACGCAGAGGATATCATTAAGAGGCCGGATTTAATATATGAAACTGATAAAGCTGAAAACAGGCTGGCTTTTATGGGGAGGAGTCGGCTTGGCTATTATGTTCTGGTTCCTTGAGAGCGCATTGCATGCCTTTGTGTTTCATGAGGGTGATTTTGCAACGCGTTTTTTTCATCCGGTCCCGCACGAGATATGGATGCGCTCCCTTGCTATCTTAATAATGATTACATATGGATTCCATGCCTTGCATTTGTTAAGGCAAGTGAACAAGACGCGCAATGAGCTGGAACAGATGTTTAACGCAGCGGTGCCCTTGTGCGT
>JAZDIE010000018.1:0-7305 GCA_043805295.1 Pseudomonadota bacterium | reverse complement strand
CATGTCAATTACTTTCGGCTGGGCAATGTACGAATAGTATATCGCTCATTGGATTGTTGGGTGCGTATGAGGCTGAGATGCTTTAAGTTCTCAAGAAAGTGGAGGACTGACAACAAACGCTTCCCGAAACACCGATTCTTTAAATTGGGATTACTCTCATTTGAAAGAGAATTTCTTAAAAAATGCGCTAAAACAGGATATGCATCCTTTTCTCTGGTTTAGAGCAACTCTATGGGGTCGCTAACTACGAGAAAATCGTATAGTTTAAAAGGGTACATGCCGTTGTCTCATGTATCTGGCGACGAGTGGGGGGTGGAGGCTACGGCCTCCAGCCTACCAGCTAAACTCGTTATTTTTATCTCCCATCCCAAGAAAAAGGTCGTTCTTTATATGGACTACATACGACTCGAAATTTAGATTAGGCAATGCGATACAAAAGCAGGTTCAAAATCAAAACACACTCATGAGAGGAGTATCTGAAGTAATATTTCAGTTGGTGCCGGAGGTGGGAGTCGAACCCACACAGGCGCAAGGCCCGGAGAATTTTGAGTCCTCTGCGTCTGCCAATTCCGCCACTCCGGCATATCATCTTTTTTTCACAAAAGCATGAAGATACTATGCTATAAATTTTAGAAAAGAGTCAATAGTTAAAATTTTAGTAGCGTAGAATTTAGGAGACCTGAGGTAACTTTTCAATAACTCATGGCAGCGCACCGGACAATAACGGCGTTGCGAATGATGGTTGGCAATGGTGGGATGGAATTGGTTAACGATACGCGGTCCAGCAAATACTGCTAGAAAGAAAATGCCTTGCTTGCGGCACGTTTTTTTCAGACTGGCAAAGGTGTCTCGGCATTGACGGCCAAGGTCGCTGCGTGTTCCACCACTGACTTTGCGTTTTTTGACATAGTCACGAATATCGGTTTCGCTGCCATTATAGATATCCGCAACTGAATTGATACCATTTTCGTGCTTTAAATGTCATCCTTTATATCTTCTTCCCAAAAACAATCTTCCTTTTTCCTGACTTTCTCAATGATGCCCGTACAAGTGCTTGCCGTTACTATCGCAAAACTTTTTTCAAGTTGAAGTATCAATGTATATCGTAAGATACAATACAGGTCTACTTTCGGACCTGCCATTGGAACATCGGGAGTCCCGTTGCCCGTGAACGGTTACAAAATTTTGAACCCCTACTGTACGTTGAGTTATTCATTGACTAAACGCAACTTAACAGACGGACTTTTCGCGAAGCCATCAACGGTTACAGGTTCTTGAATTGCCTGTAGAGTATATATCCGCCCCATATAAAGGAAATAAGCATCAGGATAGTTCCAAGCCTGTAAGAGATATTAGCTAATGTGTGGTCGTAACGAAGCCATCCAAGTTCGGTGAGAATAAACTCCCAATCATGAAAGCCATACGGCGAGGTCTGTCCAGTGTTCCCTCCCAAGAGCGGCATTTCCATGTCTCTTGCGTCGTTGATGTACGGCGCAATATCCATAAAATTTTCGCCAAACCACCAGAGCGATATTGAAGCCCCAAACGTGTTTCTCTGCTTCAGAAGAAAAACAAAAAGACATATCAATGGGATCAATAATTGGCCAAGCGTCCCCCCAAGAGACGTGATGATCTCTCCGAAAGGACGGAAAACAATATGGCCAGCCTCATGAAAAGGGAGATTCACAAGATGTAAAAAACTTGCGCCTGTATAATTACTCTCCATAGGGGCAAGGATAAATTTCCAGCTCCATATAAATACTACAAGCAAAAAAGCGGCTCTTCCTGCAAAAATAAAAGGACTAACCCCTGGCTCAACATAAAAAAAAATGTCTTTTATGGAAAAGCTTATTTTAGCCGCGGTGTCGTTTTCTTTTTCAGGCATTACATTTATTTTATGTAATGTATTTTGACATACATGGTATTTTTTGAAAACAATACCGCATCTGGAACATTCTATGTTTTGGTCTGCCTGTTCAAGGCTGCATTTAGGACAGACCATGATTTCTCCATTGCCGTGTAAGGCTTATAAGAATTGGACATTTATTGTTTATTGTCTTGTAAAGCCTTGCGCATAATCCTTCCCATGCCCTTGGCATATAAGCGCGAAACCATGCCTTTTTCTGTACAATGCTTAAATAGGAAAAAGCGCCGAGTATCTGGAAGTTTCGGTTCAAGCAATTATATTCGTATGCAGCCTCAAACGCATGGGCATCAAATGAGCAATGGCGCGCAAGCTGCTGCACATAGTATGATAATAAGTTTTTCTGTAATGCTTCAGAAAGCCCTGCGTAAGGATCTATCAAAAGCGATGCAAGATCGTATTGCACAGGCCCTAGTCTGCCTGATTGAAAATCTATTATCCGGTATTTGTTATCCTGGACAAGGATGTTTTTTGATTGGAAATCGCGGTGCAGAAAGCCTGTTATCTGGCCTTGCAATGCCTTTCGTGCAATAAAACGGAATTCTTCCGCCAGATCATCAAACGTGATCGAAAGGCCAAGCGCCCTGTTGAGAAATTCCACGACAAAATACCTTGCCTCACGTTCAAGGATCATTTCCTCGTCATAGCGCTGGGTTTCCAGGCAATCGTTTGGATTAAAACCCTTGTTGCCGTTTATCTGCATGGTAATGAGCTGGTCAATTATGGCGTGATAGTGTTCTGCAATAACCCCATAGTCGTTTTCCTCTCTGATAATATCAGATAAGTGTATATCCCCGCAGTCTTCCATAACAATTATTTCTGAGACAGGATCATAATAATAGATATCAGGGACAGGCACCTGCTTTTGTTTAAGATGGCGGGCTATCGCCACGTATGAGCTGGCCTCTGAGCGTTTGTGCGTGTTTTTTCGCATACCGGGCTGGACGATAATAACAGAACGATTCCCGCTTATTGCCCTATACCAGGTGCGGTCTGATCCGTCCCCCTGAAGAGGGAGAATGCTGACCATCTCCATTGCAGCTTCAGGAAAAATCTGTTCCAAAATTTTTTCAGCCAGTTCAATCATAATGAAGTAGTCAGAAGTCTCAAGAATTTGACTAATTCGTAAAACGTCCTAGTTCAAGGCGCGCAAATATCGAGGAGTGAGACGTACTTCCTGTACGCTGCAATGACGAGATATGAAGCGCAACGCAGAAATCGGACGTTTTACGAATTAGTCAGTTTTTAGCCGCATATAGCGCAGCCCCAATAAGCGCAGCCCTATCGTTCAATATGACCTTTACGGGAATCTCGGAAAGAACGGCATGAAATCTACCTTTGTCTGTAAAGGCATCCATAAAAATTTTTTTTTTAAGCAATGGGATAATTTTAGGCGCGATCCCTCCACCCAGATATACGCCTCCAAGGGTCATCCCCTTAAGCGCCAGGTTCCCCGCCTCTGCTCCAAGAAGAGACACAAAAATATTCAGCGCTTTTTTACACAATAAGTCCTTGCCGGATAGTGCCATAGCTGAAATAATTGCGGGCTTTTGAGACGCGGATGCCTTTACTATTTCTTGTGGAGGCCTTCTATTGCTTTTTGCAAGCAGGAAATCAAAGATTAACGCCAGTCCTGGGCCTGAGATAAGCTGCTCAACGCTTACATGTTTTTTATACCCGGAAAGCCAGTCCCAAAGCTCTGCCTGCAATGCGCTTCGAGGGGCAAAGTCTGCATGTCCCCCTTCTGTAGGGATTGGATGGTAAATCAGACCGTCCCAATAGAGAAATGCCTCGCCAAGCCCTGTTCCGGGTGCTACTACACCTATTGTGCCTTTTCTTTTGATTCCCTGGTTTAGCGTTACGGTCTCTTGCGGTCTTAAAAACGGAACCGAGTACGCAGTGGCGGCCACGTCATTTATCAGGCTGACATTCCCTGTCTGTAAAAGTTTCCTGAGGCTTGCTGCTTTTATCTTCCAGGGGAGGTTAGTTGTGTTGCAACTCTCCTTTATTATAGGTCCTGCAATTGCGAATGATGCCTGGCTAATGCTACAGGCTCTTAAGTTGCATTCAGCCAGAAACAACTTTAATATAGGCGCAAGGCCTGAAAACCTACGGCTCTCGTAGGTGCGGATTGTGTGCAGCCGAGGCCGTATTTTTTTGCGGGAAAAAAGGCCGATATTTACCTTGGTGCCCCCGATATCCCCGGCTAGTATTAAGTCATTCATTTACATACTCCACAAGCCTTGCAGATATTGGGTTGGCATTTTGGCGATGTTTTTCCTGCCAGGGCAAGTTTATATTCCCTTGCCAGATACTCTTTTGTTATGCCGTGATCTATAAAATCCCACGGAAGTTTTTCTTCAAACATACGTTCACGTAATACATAAAAATCCGGATTTACAGAATACTCTTTTAAAGCTTTGGGCCAGTTCCCCTGGTTTTTATTTATTGTCTCAAGCAGCCCTGCGAGACGGCGATCCCCCCTTGCAATTAGCGCCTGGTTATATGCCCATTTGGGGGTATCTGCATGCACTCGTATATTCGGCACCTTATTTAACTCATTTTTTATATATTTAATTCGTTCTTTTAAAACGACTGATTTCTCAAATCCGACCCACTGAAATGGGGTATGGGGTTTTGGGACAAAGCAGTTTAAGCTTATGGTGATCTCGCCTAAGCGGCGCATCCCCCGGCTTGTCTTTAAAAAAACATGTTTTACCTTTTTACATAGTTCTGTCAGCTCCTTAATATCCTCAAATGTTTCCGTGGGAAGTCCGATCATGAAATAGAGCTTTAGGTTGGGAATTCCGGCAGAAACCAATATCTCCGTGGCGTTTAATATATCCCCTTCAGTAATCCCTTTGTTGATAACCATACGCAGCCTTTCTGAGCCAGCATCAGGGGCAATCGTTGCAGTGGTGTTGTTGCTTTTTTTCAGTATATCAGCCAAATCTTTATTTATGCCATCTGCCCTGAGAGAGCTGAAAGATATCCTGACCCCTCGGTTCAGTATCTCTTCGCATAACAGGCTGAGCTGAGGGATATCAGTCATAGCAGCGCTTACAAGCCCCAAAGAATTCGCTTTTTGAACCCCTGTTTCGATTGAGCGCTTCAATTGTTCATAAGACCTGAAACGGGGTGGCCTAAAGACATACCCTGCGGCGCAAAACCGGCATCCGTGGGGGCATCCCCTACCCATTTCTATCAAGAAGCTTGATGCGAACTCTGTTTTTGGCGTGAGCACCTGAGTGTGCGTGTCATGTGAGTTAAGATTGTAGAGAATAGATTTTTTTATCCTGGGGGCGATGCCCTGCCTTGTCGGATAAAAATCAGATATTGTTCCATTAGGATTATATTCCACTTCATAGAAAGATGGGACATATACGCCGGGAAGTTTTTTTGCCGCCTGATCGAGAAACAACGTCTTGTTATGGGCTGCCTCATGAAAGCATTCAATGAACTGAGACAGTAAAGGCTCGGCCTCTCCTATAACAATACAGTCAATAAAAAGGGAGATCGGCTCAGGATTTAAGGCAGGCGCTACCCCGCCCGCAATGATTAACGGGTGCCCTTTGTTTCTTTCTGATGCCCGAATAGGAATCCCTGATGATGCCAGTATCCCCGGAATATTAGGATAATCATTTTCAAAGGATACTGAAAACCCGATAATATCGAATTCAGACAAGAGTTTGCCAGACTCGATTGATCTGATAGGGGAGGGGTGGTCGGATAAAAACAGACGTTCGCAAACCACATTATCGATGTTGTTCAGTATTCGATATACGGACTGAAACCCAAGGTTGGACATCCCTACATTGTAATAATTTGGATATACAAGCGCAAAGGATATCCTGCCGCGCCAGTCCTTTTGTATCCATCCGTCTTCAATTTCAAGTAGCTGGTTTTTTTTCATTAAATTGTTGGGTCAATTAGGCAAGCGCTGTGGTAATTATTAAGGCAGATAGACTGAAGGCTGAAGGCTATGCGTTTGAGGTTTTTGTGTGAGGTCATAGAAACCGTGAAGGTTTTGAATGGCTTGATTCATGCCTTTCGAGATGTTTCATAACCTTCAGCTTTACGCCTTCAGTCTATACACCTGAATAATTATTGGGGATTTGCTGGTGTTGCCCCCCAGCGTAACACCTGGTTTTCAAAATCTATTTCATATTTGAGTTCCCGCAGAAAATTCATGCCAAGAAGTCCTTCAAACTGTACTGGCCGGCCTGTGTATGGTATGCTTAGCACGTTGATCTCTTTTTTCTGGTGAGGCCCCACTGCGATATAGTCTATTTGAATAAGCCCGCCTCTAAAAGAATTGCCTCCGGCCACCTCTACCTTGACCCCGCGCGACGAATCAATGCCTAATCGATCCGCAAGAGACCTGTGAATAGTAGTTGTATCAGCTCCTGTATCAAGAAGCAGGGTGGTGTTTAAGGCTTTTCCTTTGTAGCATAAAGTTGTTGGGACAAACACCTGGTTCCCCTGGATAGTCACCTTTGTTTCAGTGTTTTCAATGATCTGCTGTTTTTCAAGTTCTTCTTGTTTTTTTTGTGTGTCCTCTAACCATTGGTTGTGCCGCTCGTTTATTGCCTGACGATCTTTGGCCTCCTTTTCTTGCAACTTTGTCCTCTCTGTTTCAGAAAGGCCGTCGTATTTGTCTTTATATGCGTTTTGATTTCCCATGTACTGAGCCGGGATCTTACTTAAATCATCTACAAAATGGGTGTTACCATCTTTATCAACATATTTGTAGAATTCTGAAAAACCGTTGGATGTAAAAGACAATAGAAAAACTGCAATTAAACATGGGGTTGATAAAAAATGGCGATACATGGTCGTCTTCTCCTACCTAATATTTTACGAAATTATATCAATGAGTTGATCCTGTAATTCGTCCGCGGTCTGGACTACCTTGATATTAGCTTTGACTCCTTGCTCTATCAATATCATATCCACTATATCGTCTTGCAAATCCAGATCAGATTGTTTTATGGCGTTGTCTGCTTTTGCTATTTTGCTGGCGGTTGTTGATAACCGATCCCCATACAGTAATGTCCGGCTAGATTCTTGCATGTAGCATTTTTCTGTCCGATTAGTAGGTTGCGGCGCATCCCGAACATAATAATCCAGTCGAAAAACAAACGAAAGTGATTGGACTTCTCCGAAAATGGTTTTTCATATTCCAAAATATGGATCGGATAACCCTGAAAATCCGGAAATGACACCAAATTTTCCGTATGCAAAATCCTAACCGGACATTACTGAATGTATACTAATTATCTCATGTTGTCGGCCCCATTATGATTATTTTTTTTAAAAACTGATTTCTTTAGCGAGATGCCAGGAAATTTGAATAGGATACTATTGGATTTTAAAAATCA
>JAZDIE010000017.1:0-9097 GCA_043805295.1 Pseudomonadota bacterium | reverse complement strand
ATTCTGCTTTTAAGGAACATAGGTCTTTCACCCCTCTGTCGCCAAACACGATGCACGCCAAAAGCGTAATAAAAGCAGCTATCCAGGCTACTATAAAAAGCTTAGTTTTCATGATACTATACCTTTTTTAGCTTACTCCTCGCAGGGTTTTTCGTATAGTTTTCCCTCGATCCATGCCTTGACAAACGCCTCAGTCAAGGTCAAGTCAACCCCTTTTTCTTGAGAGGCGTAGCATCTGAGGTGTTCCATAACATTGTTTGCGTCATTGACACGTCCAAGCTGAGCGTAGATTTTTGCGCTACGCTTCCAGTAGTCTATTGCTTTAGCCGGTTTTTTAAAGGCGGTATATGCGATTCCTGTATAAAAAAGATCGTCGGCTATCCCTTCGTGTAATTCTCTGTTGCGATCACACTCCAGCGCAATATTAAAATGGCCAATAGCGCTTTCCGGTCTTTTGGTTTCAATCATGAGATTGCCGAGCGCACAATGGACTGATGCCGCCTGACGACAGTCATCCTGTTTTATCATCCTTGCGCATTCGGTCAGTACGACCTCTGCCTCTTTAAAGTTTTTGGTTTTTGTAAGAAGCACACCTTTATTGTTTTGTACTGTAATCCAAACTAAAGGGTGTTTTTCTTTTAGATCTGATTTTTCCAGTTCTTTTAGCTCTTTCTTTGCTTCATGAAACCTATTCATTTCAATCAGTACGCCGATTTTGTTTGATTTTGCGCTTGCGCACTCTTCTGTTTTTTCAAGCGCCTGGTAAAGCTGGCACGCCTCGTTAAAGTAGATAATGGCTTGTTCGTTATCTCCCATGCCATTAAGCACACTACCTATTCGGTTAAGACAGATCGCGACCCAAACAGGTGAATCTGATGCAGAGAAAAGTTCATGCGCCCTAATGAGATGGGAAAGCGCTGTTTGATAACAGCCTTTCGTATACCAGGAAAGACCTTGCTCAAATTGTTTCATCCCTGCCTTGGGCGGCGCTGTGGGATATACAGCATGCTTAGATGGTGCGCAGGCAAGCAGAGAAAATATACAAATAAGAATCAAGATCTTCATCTTCTTAACCCCATATCAACATTGCTATCCTTGATGTTAATCTCGGTTCTGTCGTCTGGTACATTTGATCTTATAAAAAAGTTTTTTTCCAGCGACGTTACCACGTTGTCGAACTTTTCAACAGCTTCCCTGATCTCCTGCACCCCCTGTCTGGTAGACAGTGTAATATCTGGAATATTAACGCTACCTTGTTCCATGTTTTTAAGGGTTGTATTTACGGATATGATCGCTTCCTGAGCGCCGGTCAATATTCCTGTTTTTGTTGTTTCAGCCTTGCCGAGTGCGATTTGTAGGCCTGTAACAGAGCCATGAATTGTCTTGATGACTTTTACTGTTTCGCCGCTCGCGTTTTCCACATTATCTAAAATTTTTCCTATACGATCAAGCTGGGCATATATTTTTTCAAGAGGTTCTTGAGATCTCACAATAGTTCCGAGCGAACCATGTCCGTCTTCAAAGTCACGTGCCACTGTCTCCATATGAGCGATAGCCTTATTGATATTATTAATTGAGCTAAAAAGCGGTCCTTTGGGGTCTTTTAATAATATGACCATTTCTGTAACATCCTGTACTGCGGCTATTACTTTTTTAGCTGTTTTTTGAACCTCGAATTCTGACATGATATCGTTTATGGACTTTTTCTCTTGTGAAGGTATTAACCCCTCCACGGGTATAATTTCTGATGTGGCGCCTCCGGGTTTTATAGAGACATATTCTGAGCCGATAAACGTAGGGCTTTCAACAACCGCTATGGAATCAGAGCGAATGCGGGATGAATATTCTTCAAGTATTGAAAGCTCTACTTTAACCCTGTCTTCTTCAACAGTGATACCAGTAACCCTTCCTATATCTGCCTTGTAAAGTTTAACAACAGCGTTAGCCCCCAGGTTATAGCTCTCTTTGAACACTGTGTAATAAGGAACATAGCTTTTAAACCACCCCTTACCCCTCCCCAGAAGTACCACTGTGGTTAAAAGCATGGCAATGAGAATTACCATGAACAGTCCTACGATTCTTTCCATTTTTGTAAAGGATAGTTCCATTATTATATTGTTATTTTTCTGGTTGCCCATTCCTTGGCAGGGTCATCATATTCAATAGGATGATAAACTAAAGCAATCTTATCATTTTGTTTGATTATTTTAGTCAGTATGTTTTTGAACGTTTCAAACATCTTTTCACTAAGAAATTCGTGCAGCCCATCAATTAATATAATATCAGGTTTTTTAGCGAGTTCTCTTGTTATTACTGCAAGCCTTTTATCTTCTATGTCAAGGCGGGCAGGGAATGCGTCTAGCTTGGAATCCAGTCCGAATTCTTTGCACAAAAACATTATATCATCCGTTGGGATTGTAGTGTATGTATTCCCCGAATAATTAAGTGAAAGGAGAAGATTTTCTTTTAGGTTTTTATTTGAGATAAGCGATATATCCGACGCGATATATCCGATTTTTTTTTTTATATTCAAGCAAGTTTCTGTAATCAGTCAGATCAAGTTTTTTATCCAGATAATAGAAACATCCTTTTGAAGGATAGGCAAGGGTTGCCAGTGCCCTGAGAAAAAGCCTCGCGTTCCGTCGCATATCCGATTTTATATAAATCCTTTCGCCGCTTTCCAGGCAAAAGTTTATATTTTTTAATAATGCCCCATCCTCAGGGCTTTCTATATGGTAGTCAGAAAGTTCTATAAGACTCATAATTATATAACTTAATAAACCAAGTAGGGAATCAAGTCAAATAAACGACATCACTTCACATTTTTACCTAAAGCTTATAGCTTGACAGGGACTACTCAGGTGAATAGACTGAAGACCGAAGGTCTTCAGCGTTGAAACAATGGCTTGATTCGTGATTTGCGAGATGTTTTATAGCCTTCAGCCTATTCACCTTATTTTAAAAGGGGATCTTAAGCAGTGGGTACTCAAAACCTTCCTGACGACAAGCAGCGCCTGGCGGACATTCAGAATTACATCAATCGTATGCCGAGCCTTTCCACGACCGTTACCAAGGTTATGGATATATGCAACAGCCCCGCAACCTCTCCTAACGATTTGAACAGGGTCATATCTTTGGATCCTGTACTTGTTGGAAAGGTGTTAAAATTGATCAACTCGGCCTATTATGCGCTTCCAAATCAAGTCACATCATTGACCCGCGCTATTGTCATGCTTGGGCTAAACACAGTGAAAAACCTCGCTCTTAGCACCGCTGTTCTGGAAAATCTAGGAGGCAGCGAATCGTCCAAAGCTTTGTCTATGGACGATTTTTGGACTCATTCTATTTGTGTGGGGGTAACTGCGAAAGCCTTGGCTGCACTCAAGGGGATTCCACCTATGGATCGGGAAGAGTACTTTGTCGCAGGTCTGCTCCATGACCTGGGGAAGATAGTGCTAAACAATCGATTCACAGAGGAATATATTAATGTGTTGGAGTTGGTGAAAAATAACCGGAAACCCTTATGCGAAGCTGAGGTCGCTTTTTTTGGCATAGATCATTGTAGTATTGGAACAATGATAGCTGAGAAGTGGAGGTTGAACGAAAACCTTACGAATTGCTTAAGATATCATCATGATCCAGTTGGAATAAAAGATGAGAAGAAACAACTTGCCGCCACTATTGTGGCATTGGCTAATCTCTATGGAAACATACTCGGCATAGGCTCGTCAGGGGATATTTTTCCGGACAAGTCAAGCCTTTCATCTTTTGCTATGCAGGTTGGAATTGAATTGGAATCGATTAAGGGGTTAGACGAGAAGGTGAAAGATGAGATAGAAAAAGCAAAGGTATTTCTTCAGATTTGCAAGAAAGGGTAAGAATTATATGAGAGTGAGATTTTGGGGCGTACGCGGTTCAATCCCATGTCCTGGTCCCAATACCGTAAAATATGGAGGTAACACCGCCTGCATAGAATTGCGATGTAAGGATAATAACCGGCTTATCATTATCGATGCTGGTTCAGGGCTTCGCGAGCTTGGAAATTATATGATGACTAACGATCTCCCCAGGGGACCGATCCGTGCAGAGATATTCCTTTCGCACACTCACTGGGATCATATCATGGGTTTCCCGTTTTTTGTTCCTATTTATGTTCCTAAGACCGAACTTGCGGTATATGGTCCTGTGACCTATGAAGATGATACACTGGAAAACATTGTGTCAGGGCAGTTGACCTATCGTTATTTCCCAGTACGACCAGCAGAACTCGCCTCTCATATTAAATATATCGATCTTAAGGAAGGTGCGATTGATCTCGGAGATGGGTTGAAGGTCATGACAAAGTATTTAAATCATCCGATCCTCTGTCTCGGATACCGGTTTGAATACAATGGCAAAATAGTTTGCACTGCATATGACACTGAGCCGTTCCAGAATGTTTTTTGCTCTAATCCGGACGACCCTGCCTATGATGAGACAATGGCGCAGGAAGGGGAACTGGCGGCAAAAGAAGCTAATCTTCAAGTAGAAGCGTTTATCTCAGGCGCTGATCTTTTAATCTATGACGCCCAGTATACTGAGCAGGAGTATCAATCTAAAAAAGGATGGGGGCATACCTCTATAGAATATGTCATAAATTCTGCAAGGCAGAACAATGTTAAACGTCTGGCCTTATTTCATCACGATCCGATGCGGTCTGATGTCCAAATAGACGCGCTTTCGGAGCGATACTGCACGTCTTCTGACATAGCCATTTTTTTTGCCCGTGAGGGGGCTGAAATTGAATTGTAAAGTTCCACTGATTGATTCTGGTTTGGCGGTTGATACAACCAGACGCCAGTTTGGTTAAGTATTACTATGAAAATACGACCTTTGTAGGAATCCCAAAAGGTGACTGATCACGGGGCATGAATTCTCGCTGACGACAAGAGCCTGATCCTGTCAAGATACATCCGTAAGCGTTGTATTTAAGCAGTAAGTAATTATAGCGCCACTGATTCAGGTATAATTTATGAG
The DNA here is from genome assembly GCA_043805295.1 of Pseudomonadota bacterium. Lineage (GTDB taxonomy): Bacteria > Desulfobacterota > Desulfobacteria > Desulfobacterales. The sequence continues at coordinate 4,081 of JAZDIE010000017.1, read as the reverse complement.
GCTTTCAGGGCATGGTTTTTTCTTGTTGTTCCATGATATTTTACATGATAAGGACTGTCGATCATAAAGATGGAACAACTACAGCTCAGTTGGGATAACTAACCGATGGATAAAAGCCAATTTGGCCAATTATTGGAAAATGCTGACAACTTTAAACTAAGACGTACTGTGGAACGGTTGCGGGAAGGGCTTTTTGATCCTTTTGGGGTCAAGTTGTTAACTGCCCGTGAAACGCAATTAAACAATTTGTTTGACCACGGCTCCACTCCCCTTTGTATTTGCGGCGCCTATGGCCAGGGCAAATCCCATAGTCTTACATATATCCGTCAACGGGCGCTGGAACAGGGTTTTGTCGTCAGCCAGATAAACCTTGATCCCAGAGAAATCGCGTTTCATGACTTCCGGCAGGTTTACCGCGCCCTGGTGAGTCGCATTTCTTTTCCAAATGGCGAGTCATCTCTGGTGAAATGGTGGAAAGACCTGGCCAGCGAACAAAAAACATCCTGGAAAAACAATGGCGCTGGGCCGCTCGATATCATCCCTGAATCCATGCCACATCTTTTCAGGGCTGTTTTAACAGCCTTGGCGCAGGAGAATATTCCGCTTTCCAGACAGCAACGAGGATTAAAAAAGCATGCTGCTTTCCGGCCTCGCGAGTTTCACTGGCTTCTGGCCAACGCCCTGAACGGAGATACCACGCCGGTGTTTCGTCTTAATCATGCCATGAAATACCGGCAGGTGGCATTCTACAAAGACAAACCCTTGAGATGTAAAGGATGGCAGCCATATTTTGAAGCAATCAGCAGTCTGTCAGTTATGTTTCAAAAAACCGGGCTTAAGGGGTGGGTTTTGCTTTTTGATGAAGGTGAATCCATCGCTCAACTACCTGTCAACGCGCGTCGAAAAAGCTACACTATTTTGGATCAATTTTTTTCAACTCCCTTTCCTTTGCCCGGAATCTATCCTGTTTTCGCCTTTACCGACGACTTCTTTATTCGGGTTCAGGGAGAAAACTACGACCGGGTATGCCTTCACAACGAACAGGAAGCGCCTTATTTTGAGAAAAACTATGCTGAGTCGTGGAGACATTTGAATATCTATCGCCTGCAAGATCTATCAAGCGAAGAATGGGAAACGATGGCTGAAAAACTGATCCATTTCCACGCCAGCGCGTATGGCTGGAAGCCGTTGCTTACCGAGATCGGGAGAGATATGGCAAAAACTCTGGCAGAGACAGACGGCTGTGAGGCTCGTTTGAAAACAAAGGCGCTGGTAGACCAACTCGATTTTGCCCATCAGAGAATTATTTTAAGTAGGTGAACCAATACTCGCCGCTTCTTCTGCTTCCTAATACCTTCCGTGCCTTTTATGGTGCTTTTCCGCGCCTGCATGCCATACAAGAACAAGCCATCAGTCCCATATTGGAAGGTAACGATCTTATCATCCAATCCGCCACCGGCTCTGGCAAAACCGAAGCCGCGCTGGCCCCTTGCCTGGAACAGATAATCCGCTCCGGATCAACTCAATCAGCCCTTTATATCGTACCAACCCGTGCGCTGGCCTTTGATATTCGTCGCCGATTTGAACCTGTCCTTGTCGAACGATTGGGGCTTCGGTTCGCCATCCGTACCGGAGACATTAAACGCACCGGAGGAGGTTCTCCTGATATTGTGCTCACAACACCAGAGTCGCTCGACGTAATGCTGGGAAGCGGAAATTCCGATTTGCGGGGATTTCTTTTGAGGGTACGCACTGTCATTATTGACGAAGTCCATCCGTTTATCCATCAGTACAGGGGACGTCAATTGGTTTATCTGCTGCAACGACTGGAACGTCGGATAGGTAAACCGTTACAGAAAATAGCTCTGTCTGCTACTATCGCTGAACCGGCTGCTGTTATCCGTTTTTTGGGTTTCAGGCCGGATACCGTGCTTCTGGCCGAAGATGTCAGCCGTCAAATTCTTCCACGTCTGGTTCACCTTAAAGACGATGAATATGAACTGGCGGCCTTGATTAACGACCTATACAGTGAATGGGGTTACCGGAAAATTTTGGTTTTTGCCAACAGCCGGGGGCGCTGTGATAAAATTTTTGGCCTCTTAAACCAGCAAGGGCGATTCAAGGGAAAGGCCGAACTGCATTACTCCAACCTCAATGCCAAAGAACGGCAAATCGTTGAACAAAGGTTTCGTCAACATGACCGGTCGATTTGTATCGCAACCAGCACTCTTGAACTGGGCATTGATGTAGGTGATGTGGATGCGGTGATCCTTTTTGAGCCGCCGGATTCTGTCGCTACCTTTTTGCAGAGGATTGGCAGGGCTAACCGCCGTCAGGATACGATCCAATTTTGGGGCGTCTGCCGGGGCGAACGTGCTCGCGAACAGGCGCTACGTTTTTTGGCTCTTTTGCGCATGGCCAGTCAGGGGAACGTGGAATCGCCTTTGCCTAAATATCTGCCAAGTGTCCTGAGCCAACAGGTGATTTCGTGCTTGTACGAAAAAAAAAGACTTTCCCTGGCCGCGCTTCAAGACCTCTTTTTTTGCAGGGCAGGAAGAGCGGACGATTCAATCCTCAGGGATATATTCCAATCTCTTCTGAAAAAAAACTGGCTTAAAAAATCCGCTACAAACGGTCTATATACTGGCGGATGGCAGTACAGGGATGCATTACTGGAACATCGGATATGGAGCAATTTTCCGGAAAGTGAAGAAGAGTACAGGCTTGAGGTGTCAGGCGAATCAGTGGCAGATATCCCCAGATCGATTGTTAAACAATTTGACCCTGGCGACAGGGTTCTTCTTGCTGGCCGGAGACTGCGGATTTTAGGGATTGATGAGGGGAAATGCAAGCGGGTGCTGGCTGAACCTACTGGCCGGCTTGATGAAAAAGAACTCTGCTGGCTTGGCATAGGTTGTCATGTCTCCTATGAAGTGGCGCAAGCCATGCGGAATGTATTGAAATCAACAGAAACCAGCGAGAACGAGGCGGCGAAAGGACTTTTTTCCCGCACACGCAGACTTGTCCGCCAGGAGTTAGATAAAGAGAAAAAAGCTCTTATGCTGAATAACGGCATTGAAGTAGTCCTGACTGCCAATGGTTTTTACCAATACCGGACATTCCTTGGCGCCATCGGCAACATGATCCTTGCGATGAGCATCAAAGATGTATTTGCAAACCACATGATGGGTCTCCATGTGGTGTCTGATGAGATCGGCCTGGTATGCTCTCATTGGATTCAATTTGAAAAACTTTCTCTTCCTTCAGAGCCAAAAGACTTCACAGCCTGGGTTGATCGTCACTTCAAGTCAATGCGGGCGATGTTTCCTCTAAACGCCTTTTGTGCCACACTCCCAAACGATTTAATATTGCGTGAGTTAAACGATTTTATCTATGATAAACGCCTGGTTGTTGCTTTTAAACAATACCTGCGCGGATCATCTGAAATAGTACATGGCGATCCCTGTGGCCTTGATTTCTCGGCCAAGGTATCTGAGAAAAAAGCCATTGCCTTTCTTGATACGCCTTCGCCAGGCGAGCCTTTGTTGGCCTGGGAAAAAAATCGCTGGTCAACCAGCATCTTTCCTCCCCTATGCAAAGATGCGCGTTATCAAACCAGGCCTTTAACTGGCACCATAATTGGTGAATACTTCAGGCATAAACAATGCAACCGTTGGTTGAGCTTCCACTTTCTCCTCCCTGAACATCAGCCGTTTAAGCGTACTCAGGTGGATGATGAACCAGCAACCCAGCGTATGGCAAGAGGCAGGGAATTTGAAAGAAAAACACTGGTTGACTTGTTTGAGCAGCATGGAGTCCTCACTATTCTTCCGGAAAAAGACGAGACCGGCAAGACGCGGTCTCTAAAGGATAGGTTTGATGAAACCTGCGCGCAATTGCAGCAACTGGCGCGGCAAACCCCTCTTTCCGGCGATCTCTATCTGGCGCAAGGCGTTTTGATAATTGATGCTCTTTTGTCCCCATCGTCTGAGTTTTTTAACAGGCAAGAAGGCGAAAGAATCTTTTTGAATGGGGTTGGCGTTCCTGATTTGATCCAGGTCTCACGGGAAAGAGAAGGGGT
>JAZDIE010000016.1:0-2590 GCA_043805295.1 Pseudomonadota bacterium | reverse complement strand
TGCTGTGCAGGGAGGTCAGCAAGTGGCAAGCAAAGTCATCGTTATGACAAAAGAGCAGAGAGCGGATATTGCCAGGAAATTGCTTGAAGTAAGACAGCCGGTTCGTGAAACCTACAATACAGAGGATATTCCGGAAAAGGTGGTGATAAAAGCTATAGCAGATCAATATGAGCCTGCTGAGTTTCCCCATCGCAAGATAGTTCTGAAACTTATTGACAATATAAAGGATGAACGTCTAAGCGCATATTTTCACACTGACAAGGGAACTCTATGCCAAGGGTGTCATCATAACAGTCCTATTTCACCAAAGCCGCCCAAATGTGTAAATTGTCATGGCAAGGCATTTGATGCCAATACAATGTTCCGGCCTGGTTTAAAAGCAGCTTATCATAACCAATGTATGGGGTGTCACAAGGCTATGCAGCTTGAGAAGCCGATAGATACGGCATGTGTTGAATGTCATAAGGAAAGAAAAAAGTAGAGGTAAGGGATTATGCGGAGAAGGGAATTTTTAGGCGCTTTATGTTCTGCAGGGGCGGGAGTCGCAATCGGACGTAAACCTGCTTATGCCGCCAAGCATTTCAAAGGGCATCCTGGCAGTTTTGGATTGCTCTTTGATGTATCCAGGTGCATAGGTTGCCGGCAGTGTGAAGCTGCGTGTAATAAGGTAAACGAGCTGCCTCAGCCGGAACAGAAGTTTGACGACTTGACGGTTCTTAATAAGAAGCGCCGTACAGACTCTAATGCCTTTACTGTAGTTAACAAATATATAAACGTATCTGCCTCAAGCGGCACTGTATTTCGCAAGATTCAGTGTAATCATTGCCTTGAGCCGGCTTGCGCATCCGCATGTTTTGTGCGGGCGTTTAAGAAGACCAAGGAAGGCGCTGTGACATACGATGCATCGGTCTGCGTAGGGTGCAGATATTGTATGATAGCGTGCCCGTTTGATATACCTGCCTATGAATATGACGAGCCGCTTACACCTCGGGTGCGCAAGTGCACTATGTGTTATCCTCGAATTAAGGAAGGGAAACTCCCCGGGTGTGTTGAGGCGTGTCCTAAAGAGGCGATTACTTTTGGCAAGCGGGATGATTTGATCAAGATAGCCAGGGAACGAATCAGCGCACATCCTGATCGTTATATAGACCATATATATGGGGAACATGAAATGGGTGGAACAAGCTGGCTTTATATATCCAGCGTTCCTTTTAAGGAGATCGGGATGAGGGAAGACCTTGGGGTTACGCCTCCGCCTGAGTTAACGGCTGGAGCTTTGGGCGCAGTTCCGATAGTTGTAGGGTTATGGCCGGTTTTTATGCTTGGTATTAATGCAATATCCAAAAGAAAAGACGCCATCGCCAAGGAAGAGAAAGAGCAGGCGGTTGCCAGCACATTGTCAAAGGCAACTTCCGAGGCGCAAGCAAAGCTTTCAGCAGAGCTAAAAAAAGCGGATGTGGCTAATAAGAAGCGAATTGAGGTTGAGGTTAAGAAGGCTGTTGAGGAAGCGCTCAAGCAAAAGCCAGGGGAGGTTGCGTAATGTCGCAGGTAGTAGAAGAAGGGTCAGAGCGGAAGTCTCCGCTTAATATGTTTAATGTTATTTCCGGGATTATTATCCTGACAGGCATAGTCCTGACAGTGATGCGTTTTGGCTTTGGACTCAAAAGCGTAACTAATCTGGACGATAACAATCCATGGGGAATCTGGATTGGGTTTGATCTTCTTTGCGGAGTGGCGCTTGCCGCAGGCGGGTATGTAACCTCTGCTGCTTGTTATATTTTTGGGTTAAAGAGATACCATTCAGCAGTAAGGCCTGCTATTTTGACTGCTTTTCTGGGGTATTCACTTGTGGCGTTTGCGCTTACTTACGATGTCGGAAGACCGTGGCGGTTGCCATACCCTATATTCTGGCAGCAGGGGACTACTTCAGTCCTTTTTGAGGTCGGCTTGTGCGTTTTTCTCTACCTGAATGTGCTTTTCATAGAATTCACCCCTGCCGCGTTCGAGTGGCTTGGAATGAAGCGGATACGTAATATCGTTGTAAAGCTTACCATGTTGTTGACCATATTTGGCGTTGTCCTTTCTACGCTTCACCAGTCGTCGCTGGGCGCGCTTTTTTTAATTGTGCCTTCAAAACTCCATCCATTATGGTATTCAAAATATATTCCAATCTATTTCTTTATATCCAGCATGATAGCAGGTCTTTCAATGGTTATATTTGAAGGTACTCTATCTCATCGTTATCTGCACCGCATGATGGACTCGACCCATCTTGATGAGAACGATGGGGTTGTGCTCGGCTTTGGAAAGGCCGCGTCGCTTTTGCTGGCAGGATACTTTGCCATTAAACTGATCGGCGTAGCCGCTGACAATAACTGGCATTATCTTACCACCCCTTATGGCTTATGGTTTTTAGTTGAGATGCTCGGTTTTGTTGCTCTGCCTGGTTTTTTATATGCCTTGGGGGTAAGAGAGAAAAACGTCAAGCTTATACGATGGACATCAGCATTGGCTGTTTTGGGTATAGTAATTAACAGGCTTAATGTATCTTTGATTGCCTTTAACTGGCAACTTCCTGCTGCTGAAAGAT
>JAZDIE010000015.1:0-2892 GCA_043805295.1 Pseudomonadota bacterium | reverse complement strand
AAACGAGGTAAGATATGCAGGGGTACAAGCGGCAAGACCCGTCCAAAAAACAAGAAACAAGGGGATAAAAAACCTCAAAATAAGGTCGAAAAGGCTGGTTAATGAAATAAGGAGAATTTGGTAATATATGGCAAGATTACGGTTGTTAGTGGTTGGAGGTGTAGCTGCCGGCACTTCGGCTGCGGCAAAGGCGCGGAGGTGCGATGAAGACGCAGAGATTATCTTGTTTGAACAGGGATCTGATATATCATATGCGACGTGCGGCCTCCCTTATCATCTTTCTCAGGTAATTCCAAAACGAAAGAATCTCCTGATAACAAGCGAAGAACTTTTTGATAAACGCCTTAAAGTTGATGTTAGAACACGGCGCGAAGTAGTGGGCATAGATCGTGCTGGCCATAAGGTTTATGTAAAAAATCTAGCCACAGGCAAGACAGTTGAGGAGCGATATGACCGACTTGTCCTGGCGACTGGATCAGAGCCTGTTATTCCTCCTATCCAGGGGATAGACCTCCCTTTTGTGTTTTCGCTTAAAACACTTTACGACCTTGACGGCATCCTTAACTTTATTAAAGGCAATGAGCCGAAAAACGCTATAGTGATAGGCGGAGGGCTTATAGGTGTTGAAACAGGGGAAAACCTTGCTGCAAGAGGCCTGAATGTCTCAATAGTTGAAGCCATGCCTCATATGCTTACCTTTTTGGATAAGGAGATGGCTGCTATTGCAGGGTGTCATGCGCAGGAAAAGGGGATTAGGTTTTTTCCTGGTGAAAGGGTTGTTTCAATAGAGACAAAGGACGGACACGGTTTAATCCGCACAGATTGCGGGAATGAACTCCCTGCTGATATAGTGATTCTCTCAATAGGGGTACGCCCTAATACGCGGCTCGCCAGGGCGGCTGGGCTTGCTATAGGAAAAACCGGCGCTATTTTAGTCGACGAATTCATGCAGACAAGCGATCGGGTTTATTAGCCGCAGGCGAATTTTTTGGGTCGAGGGAAAGTGTTAAAGGGAAACCAGCTTATTTCCCTATGGGGTCTGTCGCCAACAAACAGGGGAGGGCCGCGGGCGCCAATGCAATGGGGCGCAGGATTTCAGTCAAGGGATTTACCGGCACGACTATTGTTAAGGTCTTTGACCTGACTGTAGCCAGAACCGGGATCTCTGAGAAAGAGGCCATATCTGAAGGGCTTGATCCACTTGTGACCTATGTTATAGCTGGCCACCACTCAGGGTATTATCCTGGGGCAAAAGATGTTTTTATCAAGACAATTTCAGAGCGAAGCACAAACCGTCTCCTTGGATGCCAGGTTATAGGAGAGGAGGGGGTGGATAAGAGGATAGACGTTATGGCGACCGCTCTCTACAACAGGATGACGCAGGAAGACCTGTTGCAACTTGACTTGGCTTATGCCCCGCCTTATTCTTCGGCGCGCGATCCTATTATAGTCTCTGGCATGCTTGCGCAGAATTCTTTAGCAAAAGACTGGTCTCCGATAACCCCACTGGAATTGCATGAAAAAATGATTGGGGGATCAGGATATCAGCTTATTGATGTGAGAACAATAAAAGAGGTGCAAAAGGAAGGGATTATTCCAGGTGCCATGCATATTCCGGTAGATGAATTCAGGGATAGAATCAATGAGATTGAAAGGGATAAAGAGATTATTCTATATTGCGCTATTGGCCTTCGAGCTTATCTGGCAGGCCGAATCCTGACAATGAACGGCTTTGCTAATGTAAAGGTTTTGAGCGGCGGGGCCAGGCTTTGGAAATACTGGAAGAACGGCTGCAAGATGTGACAACTCAGGGTAAAAACCAGAATATAGTCACGAAACGAAAACGGCTGCTCGATTTATTGCTTTATGCCTGGATGAAAAAAAAATGGCAAAAGCATAAACCCGTTGATATCAGCAAATTTAAACCGGAAAAAGTTCGCAATATTCTCGTAGTTTCGTCAACCGCCATAGGAGATACCCTCTTATCCACGCCAGCCATCCGTGCCGTAAGAAGACAATACCCCCAGGCCAGGATTGTCGCGCATATTTCGAGCAAGTATAAGGATTTGTTTGCCAATAATCCTGACATTGATCAGATTGTGCCATATTGTGGAGGGTATAAACAGTTTTTCAAGACAATAAAAGAGTTCAGGAAGCATTGCTTTGATGCGGCATTGATATTTCATGGAAACGGGCCGCAGGCCATTCCAATGGCCTATCTCTCTTCTGCGCCTTTTATTCTGAGATATCCTGTTCCCCAGGATTATGGCTTTCTGCTTTCGCACAGCAAAGAACCGTTTGATTATTGGAAAGAGCATGTCATAATTGCAAGGCTTAAAACCGCTGAACTGATCGGATGTTCAATAGAAGATACGCGCATGGTATTGTCCGTAGAAGATGATGAGCGCGATGTTATAAATAATTTTTTATCAAATTATGGCGTTACAAGAGAAACAAGGCTGGTAGGGTTTCAGTCTGGCGCGAGCGATGATTATAAAAAATGGCCGGCGGAATGTTTTAGTTCATTAGGCCGGATGTTGCTTGATTCAGATCAGAATATTACTATAATCTTAACAGGCTCTCCTGCCGAAAAGAAGGATTGTGGGAAGATAGTAAAAAATATCTGCGCGCATGGAAAAAACAGGGTGATAAATGCGGCAGGGGCGTTGCCGCTTAGATACCTTAAAGCGCTAGTCGAACGTTTGGATGTGCTCGTGACTAACGATACCGGCACTATGCACGTGGCGATTGCTTTAGGGACAAAGACCGTATCATTGTTTTGCCCGACTCTCGCATCCTGTATAGGCCCTATACAGGATATGGATAGGCACATTGTTATACAAAAACCAAGGCCGTGTGATGATGCGTGCATTGGCAAGAAATGCAATACCC
>JAZDIE010000014.1:0-11832 GCA_043805295.1 Pseudomonadota bacterium | reverse complement strand
TTGCACATTCATCAGACCTATAACATCAAGTTCTTTTGCCATGGCGCGGGTGCTTTCGGAAAGCAGCCTTATCATAGATTTTTTGAGGGTGTGAGGCGGAAGGACGCACGCGCTATCTCCTGAATGGATGCCAGCTTCTTCAATATGCTCCATTATCCCGCAAATAATGGTATCAGTTCCGTCTGATACAGCATCCACGTCTATCTCTATTGCATCCTCCAGGAAATGATCGATTAGCACAGGATGCTCAGGAGATATCAGTATCGCCTCAGCAGCAAACTCCATGAGAGATTTCCGGTCATATACAATCCTCATCCCCCTTCCTCCGAGCACATACGATGGCCTTACCACGACAGGATATCCTATAGCTTCCGCTACCTGCGCCGCCTCTTGAACGCTCATGGCAGTGCCGTTTGCAGGCTGTTTTAGCCCAAGCTTATCCAGGACTTTTTTAAAACGTTCCCTGTCTTCGGCAATGTCAATATTGTCTGGAGAGGTGCCGAGTATTCGCACGCCTGCTCTGGCGAGCGGCACAGAAAGGTTAAGCGGGGTTTGGCCTCCAAACTGTACGATTACACCAAGCGGTTTTTCTTTTTCAATGATGTTTAAAACATCCTCCCTTGTAAGCGGTTCGAAATAGAGTTTATCCGAGGTGTCATAGTCGGTGCTTACAGTTTCAGGGTTGCTGTTGACCATTATACTCTCAAGCCCTTCTTCTCTGAGGGCAAATGACGCCTGCACACAGCAGTAGTCAAATTCTATTCCCTGGCCTATCCGGTTTGGGCCTCCGCCTATAATCATTACTTTTTTTCTGTCAGTTGCAGCGGCCTCGTCTTCTAAATCATAAGTGGAGTAATAATAAGGGGTATATGCCTCAAACTCGCCTGCGCAGGTATCGACCAGTTTGTATACAGGTTTAATCCCATGCCCTATGCGCAGACCACGGATTTCTTCTTCGGTTTTCTTGAAAATGTATGCAAGCTGTAAATCGGAAAAACCAAACTCCTTTGCCTTTATCAACAAGGGGATATCCGCAGGGTATTTGGTATTTGACAAGGCATCTTCCATTTCCACAATCTGCTTAAGCTGGTTCAAAAACCATGGGTCTATACTGGTTAATCCAAATAGTTCATCAATGCTCATGCCTGATTTCAATGCAGCATGCAGCGCGAACAATCTTTGAGAATTGGCGGTATGAAGGCTCTCCCTGAACTCCTCTGGATCGGAAAAAAGCTCAAGCAATCGTGAAGGGGTTTTGCCGTCCCCCCCGAATCCATAACGGCCTATTTCAAGGGATCGTATTCCTTTTTGTAATGCCTCTTTAAAAGTACGGCCGATAGACATAATCTCGCCGACCGATTTCATGGAGGTGGTAAGGTAGTCTTTTGCGTCCGGGAATTTTTCAAACGTCCAGCGGGGAATTTTTACAATGCAGTAATCAAGCGTAGGCTCAAATGAGGCATATGTCTCTTTGGTGATATCGTTTGGAATTTCGTCCAAGGTGTAACCGACTGCAAGCTTTGCCGCTATCTTTGCAATAGGGAACCCGGTTGCCTTAGAGGCAAGCGCGGAACTTCGCGAGACCCTGGGGTTCATCTCAATAACTACCAGTTCTCCGTTTTTGGGGTTGATAGCAAACTGAACATTAGAGCCGCCTGTTTCCACGCCGATTTCCCGCATGATGGCAATGGCAGCGTCACGCATTCCCTGGTATTCACTATCTGTCAGAGTTTGCGCCGGAGCGACAGTGATGCTGTCTCCGGTATGAACCCCCATCGGGTCAAAGTTTTCAATAGAGCATATGATTACTACATTGTCATTTTTGTCCCGCATTACCTCAAGCTCAAATTCTTTCCATCCGAGCGCCGATTCCTCTATCATGATCTGGCTGATGATGCTCGCGTCAAGCCCCCATGACGCCCATGCGTCAAGTTCTTCAGGGTGGTATGCCACGCCTCCGCCTGTGCCGCCCAGGGTATAACTTGGACGTATTATAACCGGATAGCCGATATCAGATGCTATTGCTCGTGCTTCGGCAAGATTTCTGGCAATGCCGCTCTTTGGGACACGCAGCCCTATATTTTTCATGGCCTCCCTGAAAAGTTCGCGGTCTTCGGCCTTTTTTATAACTTTTGAAGACGCCCCGATCATTTCCACTCCAAACCGCTCCAGCACTCCCATTTCAGCGACTTTAATGGCGGTATTTAAACCGGTCTGGCCTCCCAGGGTGGGGAGTAATGCGTCTGGCCGTTCTCGTTCTATTACCATAGAGACAAACTCAGGGGTAATCGGCTCTATATAAGTGCGGTCTGCCATGTCTGGATCTGTCATGATGGTGGCAGGATTACTGTTGATCAGCACTACATTATAGCCTTCTTCCTTAAGCGCTTTGCAGGCTTGAGTGCCTGAATAGTCGAATTCGCATGCCTGGCCAATCACAATAGGCCCAGCCCCTAGAATTAGAATTTTTTTTATATCACTTCGTTTTGGCATGATCAGTCATCAACTCTATAAACCGGTCAAAAAGGTAGGCCGAGTCATGCGGCCCAGGGGCCGCTTCTGGGTGGTACTGCACTGAAAATACAGGGAGTTTTTTGTGTCGCATCCCCTCAAGTGTCCGGTCATTAAGATTTATATGGGATATTTCTACATCAGGGTCTTTTATGGAATCGATATCAACGCAGAATCCATGGTTCTGGCTGGTAATTTCTATCTTTCCTGTCAGGAGGTTTTTGACCGGCTGGTTTCCTCCGCGGTGTCCGAACTTAAGCTTAAAGGTTTTTCCTCCGAACGCCTGGCCGAGCATTTGATGGCCAAGACATATCCCAAAGATAGGGAGATGTCCCAGCAGTTCTTTGACAGTATTTACAATATACGGAAGCGCGGCAGGATCGCCCGGGCCGTTTGAAAGAAAGAGTCCGTCAGTGGCTAAACTTTTTATGTGTTCTGATGTGGTATTAGCAGGCAGAACAGTAATCCGGCAACCACGGCAAGCCAGATGTCTCAGGATGTTGAATTTGACGCCGCAATCAAGGAGAGCCACATGGAATTTGGGCGGCGTTTTATTTTCTGAATCCTCCCAGGTATAAGGTTTATCGCAAGTGACTTCCTTTACAAGGTCGCGGCCTACCAGTCCGGGGGAATTTTTTGCCGCCTGAACAAGGGCGCTTTGATCAATGCAATCGGTAGAGATACGCCTTTCATTGCGCCTTTGATTCTAATCCGTCTGGTAAGGGCGCGCGTGTCGATTCCCTCAATTCCTATTATAGAGGCGTCATTTAAATAGTTGGCAAGAGTTTTTTGTGATCGCCAGTTGCTCGGCGAGGGCTGATACTCTCTAACAATAAGCGCCTCGGCCTTTATGCTGCCTGATTCTATATCTTCTTCGTTTACCCCATAGTTTCCTATAAGCGGGTAGGTCAGGGTCACGATCTGGCCTTTATAGGACGGATCAGTCAATATTTCCTGGTAGCCCATCATGCTGGTGTTAAACACCACCTCGCCGGAAACCGTTCCCTTGCCGGCAAATGCGTTTCCCTTAAAAATTGTTCCATCTTCGAGCGCGAGAAGTGCTTTCATAGTAAAAAGCCTTGTAGCATTGACAGAGATATAATTCAAGAAAACATATTTAAGAACTTCATTGCAATGAAACTTTCCTTTTGTTATTGAGTGATATTACCTGTGGGTATTTTACAAAATCATCATAAACACTGGAGGGTGAATTAATGCAGGATCATCAGTTTGAGGAAGCCTTGACCTTTGACGATGTGCTCTTGGTTCCGAGATATTCGGATGTCTTACCCAAAGACGTGGATACCTCCACGTTTATTACAAAAAGCATAAAACTGAGCATACCTATTGTGAGCGCCGCAATGGACACTGTGACTGAGGCGGATACATCTATTGTCCTTGCGCGAGAAGGCGGGATCGGGTTTGTGCATCGTAACATGAGCATTGAGCGTCAGACCATTGAAATCGACAAGGTAAAAAAATCTGAGAGCGGCATGATTGTTGATCCTATTACAATCGAGCCGGACATAAAAATACACGCGGTGCTTTCACTAATGGAGCAATACCGGATTTCAGGGTTTCCGGTCGTGAAAAATGGCCACCTTGTAGGGATAGTAACCAATCGCGACCTGAGGTTTGAAACCGATCTTGAAAAACCGGTTTCTGAGGTCATGACAAAGGAGAATCTTGTAACTGTGCCGATTGGTATAAGTCTGGAGGATTCAAAGAGCTTGTTGCACAAGCATAGGATTGAAAAGCTTCTTGTGATGGATGAAAACAAGAGGTTGAGAGGGCTTATAACCATAAAGGACATAGAGAAAATCAAAAAATATCCGAACGCTTGCAAGGATGACATTGGTCGGCTCAGGGTAGGCGCTGCTGTGGGTGTGGGGACTGATCGTGATGAGCGAGTCTCTGCTTTGCTTGCCGCAGGGGCTGATGTTATTCTGATAGATACATCACATGGGCATTCAAAGGGGGTGCTTGATTCTGTACGGGCATTGAAAAGTACTTTTCAGGGAATCGAGATAATTGCAGGAAATGTGGCCACTGCAGAAGGCGCTCAAGCGCTGGTAGACGCAGGCGTTGACGCGGTCAAGATAGGCGTGGGGCCAGGTTCGATATGCACCACACGGATAGTCGCAGGAGTGGGGATGCCTCAAGTGACGGCTGTCATGAATTGCAGCAAAATTGCTAAAAAGTCAGAGATTCCGCTGATTGCAGATGGCGGGATTAAGTATTCGGGAGACCTTGTAAAGGCGATTGCGGCTGGCGCACACTCTGTAATGGTTGGAGGTCTCTTCGCTGGTACTGAGGAAAGCCCGGGCGAGACTATACTATACCAGGGCAGGAGTTATAAGGTCTATCGGGGTATGGGTTCGCTAGAGGCAATGAAAATGGGTAGCGGCGACCGTTACTGCCAGGGAGATAAGGTTGAAGGAAAAAAGATGGTTCCTGAAGGAATTGTAGGCCGGGTGCCGCACAAAGGACCGCTATCTGCCAGTATCTTCCAGTTGATTGGGGGACTTAAGGCAGGGATGGGATATGTCGGATGCCGGACAATAGAGGAACTCAGGACAAAGACATCGTTTGTTCGTATGTCTGCCGCGGGCTTGAGAGAAAGTCATGTGCATGACGTTATTATAACCAAGGAAGCGCCTAATTATAGGGTAGACTAATGAATTCTTCAGTAGAACGAGAGCGTATATTAATTCTTGATTTTGGTTCGCAGACCACACAGCTTATTGCCAGAAGGATAAGGGAGCTTAAAGTATATTGCGAGATCAGACCATATCACATATCTATCTCAGACATTAAAGCCTATAACCCAAAGGGGATTATACTATCTGGGAGTCCTGCCTGCGTATCTGATCCAAAGTCCCCTGTAAGCAGTATTGGGATTTTTGATCTTGGCATACCTCTGCTTGGGATATGCTACGGCATGCAGTTAATGGCCCAACAACTTGGCGGAAATGTTACATCAAGCCAGACAAGAGAATACGGCAGAACTGATTTACTGCTGCTTGATTGTTCCGACCTGTTTTTCGGATTAGACGCAATCCCTTCTTTTCAATCATCAGGCTCTATCCGTGTATGGATGAGTCACGGAGACAGGGTGGATGCGGTTCCATCTGGATTCCAAATAATAGCGCAAAGCGATAACGCCCCTGTTGCGGCAATAGGGAATAAACAAAAAAAATGGTATGGAGTGCAGTTTCATCCTGAGGTGGCGCATACCCCGCAGGGGACAGATATATTACGCAATTTTGTGATCGATATATGCGGCTGCGCCCCTGCCTGGAACATGCACACCTTTGTTGAGCAGGCATCCATGTCTATTCGAGAAAGGGTAAGTGATCGAAACGTGGTATGCGCGTTGAGCGGAGGGGTAGACTCCTCGGTCGTGGCAGTCCTTCTTAACAGGATTATAGGCCGCCAAATGACTGCTATCTTTGTCAATAACGGACTCCTTCGCAAAGGAGAAGCAGAAGAGGTGTCGGCTCTATTTGCCGATCATTTTCATATGAATCTCAGGTATGTTGACGCCTCGCGTATATTTTTAGATCGTTTGAAAGGTGTGACTGATCCTGAAAAAAAACGTAAGATTATCGGAGCTACTTTTATAGATGTTTTTGAGCAGGAGGCCAACAAGATAGGGAGTGTTGATTTTCTGGCGCAAGGGACGCTTTATCCTGATGTAATTGAGAGTGTTTCTTTTAAAGGCCCGTCAGCGGTTATCAAGTCTCACCACAACGTAGGCGGACTTCCTGAAAAGATGAAACTCGAACTGATAGAGCCTTTGCGGGAACTCTTTAAGGATGAGGTTCGCGAGGTGGGAAAAGAAATGGGTCTTTCTCATTCCATCATAGGAAGGCATCCATTTCCAGGCCCAGGTCTTGCCATCCGGATACTGGGCGATATAACTGAGGATAAACTGGCGCTTCTGCGCGAGGCTGACGCCATTGTCACAAGCGAGCTTGTAAGCAATAATTTATACGATTCTGTCTGGCAGGCGTTTGCTGTTCTTCTTCCTGTCCGCACGGTTGGTGTTATGGGGGATGAGAGGACATATGAAAGCGTTATATGTATACGAATAGTAGATAGCCGCGATGCCATGACCGCAGACTGGAGCCGTATCCCCTACGATATTCTGGCTATCATGTCCAATCGTATCATTAACGAGGTCAAGGGGATAAACAGGGTTGTGTATGATATCTCTTCCAAGCCGCCCAGCACTATTGAATGGGAATGAAAGGAGGTAGTGATGTATATAGGATTTGGCTACGATATCCATCCGCTTGTTGAAGGCCGTAAACTTTTTTTGGGCGGAATTGAGATACCCTACACCGGCAAGGGCCTTTTGGGGCATTCTGACGCAGATGTGCTTGTTCATGCAATATGCGACGCGCTTCTGGGCGCGGCAGGACTTGGGGATATTGGGGTGCATTTTCCTGACAAAGACCCTTTATACAAGGATATTTCCAGCCTTAGCCTCCTTGCTAAGGTGTTTAATCTAATCACTCAGGCCGGCTTTATAATTAACAACATAGATTCCACAGTCGTTTCAGAAGTAGTAATGATAGCGCCGTATCGCGATTCCATGCGGGAAGAAATTGCAAAAATTCTTTCTTTAGAAAGGTCGCGTGTTAATATCAAGGCAACAACGGCTGAAGGGATGGGGCATATCGGCGCAGACCATGCAATAGAGGCGTATTGTGTGGCGATGTTGCTACGGCCATAAGTATGAACAACACCCTTTAACCTCGGTTAAATGTTGTTTCTGAAGATGAATTAGAGGATAGAATGTCCCGCTATCAGAAACTTTTCCAACACATCCTTATGAAAAAAGGAGACGCAAACGTCCCATTCGATAGGCTTTGCCAAGCACTTCACCGTTTAGGCTTTGAGGAGCGTATCAGGGGCGGTCATCATATTTTCTCAAAGAAGGGACTGGAAGATATTATAAATCTGCAACCGAAAGGAGCGATGGCGAAGTCGTATCAAGTTAAACAAGTTCGTGAGCTTGTCCTTCGGTATGGTCTACAGATCGAGGAGTAGTGTATGGACTGTAAATATGAAATGATCATTTATTGGAGCAACGAAGATCAGTCGTACATTGTGGAAGTTCCAGAACTTCCTGGCTGTATGGCTGATGGTAGAACCTATCAGGAAGCTGTATCTAACGCCGAAGTGATTGTAACCGAGTGGATCGAGACCGCAGAAGAGATCGGGAGGTCAATTCCTCAGCCCAGAGGAAAGTTGATGTATGCCTGACTATAAAAAGTTGATGGCGCTGCACGGATCACTTGCGCGTTTAGAGAGCTTTTTGTTAGCCCATGCAGATTGCAGGGAGAAATAGTTTGTGAAAGTGTTACATGAATCTGTATAAATCCATAGACGCAAAGGTCGCCGAGGCGGCGGCATATATTCGGAGCAGTTTTAACCCCGTCCCCCAGGCAGGGGTTATCCTGGGGACAGGCCTGGGCGGGTTTGCATCCGGCCTGAATATAGATAGAGAGATAGACTATAAAGATATTCCATGCTTTCCTGTTTCAACTGTTGAGTCTCATTCAGGGCGGCTCCTGTTTGGATCTCTTAGCAAAAAACAAGTTATAGTTATGAAAGGCCGTGTTCACTTGTACGAAGGTTACTCGGCGCAGGATGTGAGTTTTCCGGTCAGGGTGATGCAATCGCTTGGAGTTAAAACCTTGTTTGTCTCAAACGCGGCTGGCGGTTTAAACCCTGATTTTGCCGCAGGCGATATCATGATTATTTCAGACCATATCAATCTCACTGGAGCAAATCCTTTAATAGGTCCCAACATAGACGCATGGGGTCCCCGGTTTCCGGATATGACCTCTGTGTACGACAAAGGCTTGATGCAGCTTGCGCTTACAGCGTGTGCTGCAAAAAATGTTAAGGCGCACAAAGGGGTATATGTGGGGATACGCGGCCCATCGCTTGAGACTCCGGCGGAAACCCGCTTTCTTAGGATGACAGGGGCGGATGCCGTTGGTTTTTCCACAGTCTGCGAGGTTATCGCGGCAGCGCATGCAGGGATGAAGATTTTGGGAATTTCCGTGATTACCAATATCAACTCTCAGGATCAGCCGGTTGCGACATCGGTAGACGAGATTATAGCTGTGGCTAATGGCCGAGCTTCTGTTGTTGAATCAATTATATCAGACGTATTGATGGCTTTGTAAAAAGTCTATCTGCAAAACACATCCTTAAACAGGCTCAGGATGAACAAATACATCCTTCCTCCTTTTTTAAACCTATTATTTTTCCTGTCTTTCGGCTTTTTTGTTTTTATTAAGGGGCGCAGGCAAAAAGCAAATAGACTCTTTATTCTGGTCTGTGCCCAAGGCGCTTTACTGAACATTGACATAATTTTGATGTCGGTGTTGCCAAAGTATGAGACAGCGCTTTGGATCAGCCGGTTTGATCATTTTCTCTTTGTATACGTTGTCCCGCTTTATCTCCATTTTTTTTATGCGTATCTTCATGTACAGGCCAGGCCTTGGATTTTGAAAATTGCCTATCTGTACAGCCTGCTCTTCATGTTTGTTGTTCCAACACCGCTCTATATCCCTTATTTACACAGTTATTTTTTTGGGTATTTTGCGCATTCAGGCCCCCTGTTTTGGGCCTTTGAGGCAGGCGCGGTATCGGTAATTATCTGTTCGCTCTACTTGATTTTCCAGTCTATCCGCATGGAATCCAACAGGGTAAGGAAAAGCAAGCTCAAGTACGTATTCTTCGGGTTTGGGCTAATGGGGGCGCTGAATTGCCTGAACATATTTCCTATGATGGGGTATGAAATGTACCCTCCAGGCAACTTCAGTTTTATCCCCCTGATGATCTTTGCATTTGGTCTGTTCAGGCACGACCTCTTTGACATGGGAGTAATCGTAAAAAAAAGCCTGATCTATTCTTTAATAGGGGTTCTGTTGATAGCCATATATGCGCTTATAGTCACTGCGGCTAACAGGATATTTATAGGACATTGTTTGACAGAGTTGAACTGGTTTTGGTTGTTTTTCTTTCTTTTTGTCGCTTTCATACTCGGACCGCTCAAGGCTGCTGTTCAGCTTTTGGTGGACCGGTTTTTTTTAAAGACCAAGTATGACTACCAGCAGACAATCCGAGGCGTTGGGAAAAGCATTGCCACATGTCTTAGCAGGGGAGAAATTATTGATAGGGTTATTGACGCGGTCTCAAGCTCGATGTCGGCAAAATCAGTCAGGGTATTTTTAAAAGAACCAGAGGGATTCAGGTTAAAGTCACATATTTCAGGCGATGAGAACGCTATGTATAAGGGAGCGCAGGGGTGTGAGTTGAGAGAGGAAAACCGGCTTTTGCAGGCTATAATAAAAACGCCAATGCCGATAAGCGCATGGCAGGTGGGAGATAAATGGCCCGGCGAAGAGGGGGTGGAGATACTTTCGGAAATGGATCGGATTCAGGCAGAACTTGTTATTCCTATTGTATTCCAGAATTTTATAAAAGGATTGTTGGTTCTGGGTGAAAAAAAGTCTGAGGATCCATACAGCATTGAAGATATAGATCTGTTGACAACGCTTGCCGACCAGTGCGCCCTGGCTATTGAAAACGCGGATGCGTACAGCACGATCAGGGAACTCAACTCAGGCCTGGAACAGAGAATCGCAAAAAGGACAGAAGAACTTGAAAGAGCGCTTAAGGAAAAGGATGAGGCGCAAGAACAGCTTATCAGAGGTGAAAGTCTATCGGCTGTAGGTCAGCTTGTGGCAGGGGTTGCTCATGAACTGAATAATCCGATGGGGAGCGTTACCAGTCTGATTCAGTCGATTATTGAAGATGCCGACCGCGAAGGAATTGCTGCTATTGCCTCGCAGGAGGCGCTGGACGATCTTAAATTTTCATTAAAAGAATTGCAGCGGGCAAATAGTATAGTTGCCAGCCTTTTGGGGGTTTCACGTCAGAGTCAGACATATACAGAACCTGTGAACATGAATGTGATAGTAGAGGATGCGCTTAGGGTGCTTCACAATCAGTACAGACACCTTGGTGTTGATATCAAGCTCAACCTTGAACAAGCGTTGCCTGAGATACGAGGAAACTATGCAAACATGGGTCAGGTGGCTATCAACATAATCCAGAACGCCATCCAGGCAATACCTAAGAATGGCGGGCTTATAATTATCAGTACCTTGTTTGATTCATCTGCCGGATGTGTGATTTTTCAATGCGAGGATAACGGCCCGGGCATAACCAGAGAGATACAGCAAGATATATTCAAACCGTTTTTTACAACAAAAGGGGTGGGTAAAGGCACTGGCCTGGGTCTCTATATTTCTTATGAGATTGTTAGAAGACATAATGGATCAATTCAGGTGATGGGCAGAGATGGAGGGGGCGCAATCTTTATAGTAAGGATACCTGCAAAGCAAGAATGATGGTTTGGAAGCACTGAAAAAGAAAACACCGCATCCGTTGCCGACAGTTCATCAGGAGGTTTGTTTCGCAGGTAGCTCTGGAATTTGCGACTCCAATCCGCATAAGCTTTAAGTGTTTTCCGGGAATAGCGCCGTATCTTGATCTCCGCCGCCAGATTGTCGATTATTTTGTCCCATTCAGGAGATTTTGATTTATCCAGGCAACGCCATTCATTATAACGATTGCCAGCCGATAAAGGAGTAACAAGCGGACGAGATGATGCTTGTGGAGCTGATATCTTGAGATCGCCGTGCCCGGTCGGTGACATATCCGATCGCTGTGGTATAGCAGGCTCTGTTTTCAGTACGCAGTGCGGTTGTTGCATATCCGGAAGAGGGGAATATATCGGCGTTGTCACCTCAGCCTTCGATAAATTATTGGAAGATTCCACCTTAGTAAAGGTCGAAGAGGCTCTGCGGTCGGTATGACTAAACATCGACTCGCTACGAGGGGTGGAGGGGGATGTTGCTGCCCCCGATACCTGTAGTGGCAATCCCCTTGTGGTTGCCAGGTATTGAGACGATGTGGATATTGTCGCAGCCTTTGTATCTGCATTCAGCGACTCAAAGAAGAGAGAAAGGGCATGCGCTGCCTGCGTTTGTTGTTCGGGCGTCTGATTCTTTTTTTGCAATTTTTCGATAAACAAACGCACATGTTCTGATTTGGAATCCGGAAGCGTATATTTGACTCGAAAATCAAGATAATACCGCAGCCACTTCCTGTAATTCGTGTGGCGGGAAACAGGCACCGCCCTTTTTTTCAGGACAGCCTCGAATTGAGTCAAAATATCACTTGGTATAGTTTGCATAGAATTTGAATATGACTAACATCACAAATAGC
>JAZDIE010000013.1:0-6304 GCA_043805295.1 Pseudomonadota bacterium | reverse complement strand
GGTTTTTGCAAGTATTGTCTTGGCAGGCATTAAGCCTGTTGCGCTTGCAGACACGATATTTCCGGCAACACCGGCGCCGTCTCCTGCTACGTACATCCCCTTTATGCTTGTCTCAAGGTTGCTTGACGTTTCGATCTGTGTGGCAAAGAATTTTATTTCAGGGGCGTATAAGAGCGTCTCATCATTTGAGACGCCTGGAATAACATAATTTAGCTTTTCCAGGCCTTCTATAATATTACTTAGTATTCTTTCAGGCAAAGCCATTGCTATATCTCCGCATACAACCTCGCTCATAGTTGGGGTAATGTACCCTTTGTTTATTCTATTCCATGTGCTTCTTCGCCCTCGTTTGAGATCCCCAAACCGTTGCAGTATCGGTTTTCCGCCTCCTATAAGGGACGCCAGCCTCCCTATTGATTCTCCATATGCCTGGTTGTCTGTGACAGGCTCTGTCAAGACCACCTTTGACAGAAAAGCAAAGTTGGTGTTGCAGGATTTTTTGTCTCTATAAGCGTGACCGTTTACACAAACAAATTCTTTGTAATTCTCCAGGGAGATAAACCCCCCATAATTGGTACAAAATGTCCTTGTCTGATCATCGTATTTTGCGGTTTGTATAAAAAATGTCGGATCGTAGACTATATCGCACAAGTCTTGCATAATCTCATTGTTAACTTCCACCCTCACCCCGACTTCAATTCCTCGATGGCTCAACCCAATGCCATGCTTGTTTGCCAGACCCGCAAGCCAGTTTGCTCCAACCCTCCCCGGAGCAATAATAACATTCGGGGCGTTATAGGTCCCCTTTGAAGTTATTACCCCTTTAACGCAGCCATGCTCTACAATAATATCACTTACGTCTTCAGATGTGCGAAACTCTACCCCCTTGCCTGCTATGTAAGCAAACATATCGGTTATATGCAATGGAAGCCGGTCGCTCCCTATATGTTTTTGTTTGATAAGCAGAAGGTCTATCCCATATCGTTTGGCAGTCTTTCTGATATTATGCGCTTGTTCCATATTGGAAGGGAAGACTTCATTATCCATGCCGAACCTATTAAATATCTGCTCTGTCTCATCGATAAGACTTTGTGCGTCGGCTACGGGCATGAACTGAGAAAGATCTGTTTTGCCAAGCTTGTGGATAAAATTAAGTTTCCCGTCTGAGAAAAGCCCTGCTCCGCCTATTCCGCTTAGGATATTGCAGGGTCTGCATTTTTTGCATTTTTGATTGCCTGTTATGGGGCATTTCCGTTTTTGCGGCCTGGGCCCTTTTTCAAGCAGAATCACCTTGAGGTCGGAGTGTTCGCACAAGTAGTATGCCGCGGAGAGACCCGCAGGCCCTCCGCCAACAATAATTACATCATAGTTTTTGTTTTTCATTGCTTTGAACTGATGTAGCTAATTTGACTTTTTACGAATTACCGATCCAGTCTTTTGCTTCTAATTCAGCATTGATATCGGTCAAAAATTTTGACTCTTTAACAGAACAGTTGATATGTTTGCGTCTTAGCAGGTCGTAATAGTTCAGGACACTCCTTACATATTCTATCCCTTCCTGCCAATTGCAGTAGCCATAATTCATATCGGTAGAGACTTCACTATTATTAAGCAACCAGATAGCTTTTTCTACCTCCACCCAATTTTTAGGATTGAGGCCGTATTTTTTTGCTGTTTTGATAGCATCAATCACGTGTCCTTTACCAAGGTTATACGCAGCCAGCGCGAGGCACAACCTGTCAAATTCGTCTCGGTCATTGAACGTGTCGTATAAACGTTTCAAATATTTGACGCCTGCGGGAATTGAACAATATGGGTCCCATACGTTGTTTATCCCCATCTCTTTTGCTGTTTGTTGTGTAAATTGCATAATCCCTTGCGCGCATTTGGGGCTTTTAGCGCGGCTGTTAAAATGCGACTCCTGATAAATCTGAGCAACTATAAGACGCCAGTCAAAACCATTAACCATTGCTTCCTGTTTTATTAAGGCTTCATATTGTGGAAGTTCTTCCTCCAATGTCGTCTCGAAATGCAGTGTTTCAAAACGATTTAAAGGGTCTGCGTATCCAAAATATTTGTAGTTAATTTTGTCGATAGCTTTAGTTCTTTTCATATCGGAGAAGAAAAAATTTATATTTTTCAATAATTGCTTATCTTGCTTTTTAACTCCCCAGCAAAGAGGCCTTCCTGCTGCGATAGTTAAAGGAGTAGAAAGTTCAGGCAAGTAACGTAGGTATAGCCTATAGGGGTTTGAACCTAAGGCAGTGGCGTCTATTGTTCCTTTTGAGATAAAACTCGGGATATCTTTTGTTTCAATATGTTTAAGAAGAGCAGGCTTTATCTCTGGAATTGCTTGTGTTAGTTGTAAAAGAGTCTGCTCAGCGGCCGAGTTTTGCTTAACCACTTCATCTATATAACGATCCATAAACTGGTCTAATTGGTGGTTGCTGAGCGTAGCCGAAGTGGTGATTTTGCTTGATCGGTTTACTACCAGCATTTGATCTGTAGTAATGTAAGGCTTGGAAGATACTATGCTGGGGTGTTGATCATTAGAAGGGTAGAGCGATGCGCTGATGATATCTCCAATCCCCTTTTTAATCAAACTGGAAAGCTCCTGGCTGTTTGAGACAACATGCACAACCAGATCAACTCCGAGCTGATCGGCGAATGACCGGGCGAGTTCATACTCAAATCCCATCTCTTTCCCGTCATATTTATAGTAGCATTGTAAATTATTGGTAGTGAGAAATACGAGTTGCTTTTTTGCTGATATTCTGTTGGAATTAATTATATTGTTGTTGCATGACGAGATTATGCATGAAAGTATGCATAGGAGCATGCCTAACAAAAGCAATCTGTTCCATTTCCATGAAATTATAAAAAAGAATCTCATCATTAGTGCAAATAAAAAAATAAATAAAAATATGTTTATAGACGACAGACTACAATCTATGTTCTATCGTCCGTTCAAATAGCGAAATGCTTTGTGGTGTTTTTTTATGGCTTGTCGCATAGAGTTTTTAAAAGATAAAAAAATCATGAGATTGTGTATACAACACATATTGTGATTTTGTCAAAACGGACGGCTTGTGACTACTTGGGCAGATAGACTGAAGGCTGAAGGTTTTTAGGATATTAGTTTTTGGGCATAGTCTCAAATGGTGAGTTCCTACAGTCTAAAAGACTTCAGCCTAAACACCTGAGTAGTTACGGATGGTTTTTAAAACAGGACTACGTCAATGTCGAGGAGTGAATAGTATGACCGACAAGTTTAAACCTTCAGTAGATAAAAGCGTGTTACTGCTTCTGTCTGGTTTAATGTGGGTCGGAGTCGGTACAATGCTTTTGTATTTGTCATATTCCTGGTTGAGCGTATATAAACTTGACCGTGCTCTAGTATTTGCAGTAATAGGCGTTGTTGCGGCTTTAGCTATACACCGTTTTGGATTTTTGAGGATTGCGGATAGGAATCTGGACCGAATATTAGATATGGAAGGGAAGAAGTGCATATTTGCCTTCATGCCCTGGAAGAGCTACATTCTTGTCGCTATAATGGCTACAATGGGTGTGTTGTTGCGGCATTCCGCTATACCGAAATCATATTTGTCAATAATATACATAGGAATAGGTTTGGCTCTTATACTTTCAAGCTTGAGATACCTAAGAGTCCTTTGTAACTATTCAGGTGGATAGACTGAAGACTGAAGGCTTTTAGGGATAAATTATGCGTGATCATACAAATCAGGTATTTAGGCTGTAGGCTATATGTTACTGCATATTTCATAACCTTCAGCCTTCAATCTAAACACCTAAGAGCCTTTTTCATTGGAGGTTAGTTAAGATGAGGCATTTTTCTGAACTGGAGCAAGGGAGCAATTTTCATGGTTTTTCAGTGTTGCGGGTTGAGCATATGGCAGAGATTCGCGCTACTGCTTACGAGGTTGTGCATGACTTAACTGGCGCTCAGATCATCCATCTTCACTGTGACGACAAGGAGAATCTATATTCAATTGGATTTCGCACCCCGCCAAAGGATTCAACAGGGGTTTCGCATATCCTTGAACATTGCGCTCTTGCAGGGTCTAGCCGGTATCCAGTAAAGGATGCATTCAACGAGCTTGTGAAGGGTACGCTTCAGACTTTTATCAATGCCTTTACGTATCCAGACAAGACCATCTATCCGGTTGCAAGCCAGGTTAGAGCTGATTTTTTTAATCTGGCGCGAGTCTATACCGATCTTGTATTCAGGCCGAGACTTCTAAGAGAAACATTTCTGCAAGAGGGGTATCATTACGAGTATGCCAGTCAGGCAGGTGATGGCAAATCTTTACTTAATGTCTCAGGGATTGTCTATAATGAGATGAAGGGCGCTTATTCCTCGGCAGACTCTCTCATGTACAAGTCGATCCAGAACGCCTTATATCCTGATAATACTTATGCCTTTGACTCAGGAGGAGACCCTGATGACATCCCATTGCTTACACATGAACAGTTAAAGGCGTTTCACCGGCTTTACTACTCCCCTTCAAACGCCAGGTTTTTCCTTTATGGCGATATCCTGATTCAAGACCACCTGCTTTTTTGGGAAGAAATGCTTCAAGGCTTTGACCGTATAGATGTGGAATCGTCTATTCAATTGCAGCCGAGGAAAGAAGCACCCAGTTTGATTCACGCATATTATCCTGTTGCAGGGGATGCCGAACTTTCCAGGAAATCCGCGGTAAATGTAGCCTGGATGATGGCTGAAAACTCAGATTATGAGACAGTGCTGCTTCTTGAGATTATAGCATTGGCCTTGGCCGGAACCGCTGCTGGCCCTCTACGTAAGGCGCTTGTAGACTCGAGGTTGGGCGAGGACCTTTCGCCAGTGACTGGATTTGAAACTGATCTAAGGCAGGTTGCGTTTGTAGTTGGATTGAGAGGTTCTGATTCTGAGAATGCGGATCAGATTGAGCGTCTTATTCTTGATACGATCCGCGATGTCTCGGAACACGGTTTTGACAAAGAACTTATAGAGGCTGCGCTGCACCGGATCGAGTTTCACGGAAAAGAGATTGTACGTTCCAATATGCCGTATGCAATCATATTGATGGGGAGGGCGTATCATACATGGCTTTATGGCGGAGACCCTTTTATGGGGCTGAAATTTTCTGCTGCTGTTGCCAATATTAGAAAGCGATGGGCGGAATGTCCGAACCTGTTTCAGGGTATGCTTAAGACATGGTTTCTTGATAATCCCCACCGGATACTGGCAGTGCTTGAACCGAGCAGGACGTATATACAGGAAACAGAAGATCGCCTAAGGGAAAAGATGGCTAAACTATCAAGCTCGCTTTCCCAATATGATCAGGAGCAAATAATTTCTGATGCCCTGGCGCTTAAAAAAGAACAGCTCACGCCAGATAGTATCGAAGCGCTCAACACGCTACCCAAGTTAATGCTTGCAGATATCCCAAGGGAGATTGAGACAATCCCTACTGAAAAATCGATAGTAAACGGGACGACATGTTTTGCGCACAACATTTTTTCAAATGGCATAGGCTATCTTGATTGTGTTTTTGATATCTCTGATATCCCGGAAGAGCTGCAAATTTATCTTCCTCTACTTGGAAATATGACTGTTGGCATGGGCGCGGCAGGGATCAGTTATTCGGATATGGCAAAACGCATCGCGCTGAAGACAGGCGGGGTAACATGTCATTTGGAAGCTGGTATGACTGCTGACGGTTCCGGAACATGGCAGAAAATGATCTTTCGTATAAAGGCGCTTCACCGTAATTTAGGGGAAGCGGTAAAGATTATCCATGATGTTCTTATCTCAGGCGATCTTGAAGATGAATCGAGAATGCACGACATTATAGCAGAATGCAAGAACAGCATCTATTCCTCAATCGTGCCGGCAGGGCACATCTTTGCCAGAAAAAGAGCTGCTGCTGGTCTTTCTGTTCCGGCATATCTGGAGGAGCAATGGGGGGGGAGCGCTCAATTTAAATTTCTTCATGGATATTCAAAGAATTTTCATGCTCAAAAAGAGGGGATGAAAGAAAAACTAAAATGGCTTCGCAATAAAATATTTCAGAAGGGGCGGCTTGTTTTTAATGTTACAGGGGATGAGGAAGGGATTGCATTATTACAAGGAGAGATGCAAAGGCTGGCCGGATTGTTGCCTGATAATGGCGACTTTAGCAAGACGGCATGCGTATCCTTGCCGGAGCGTGTCAATACGGGCATAGCCATTCCCGCCCAGGTATGTTATGTGGCAAAAGCGCTGCCTGCTCCAACATATCTGAACCCGCTTTCCCCT
>JAZDIE010000012.1:0-2878 GCA_043805295.1 Pseudomonadota bacterium | reverse complement strand
CGGCAGAGTTACGGTAAATTAGGTGTCGTGCATTTGGTCTCATTTATACCTAAACCCTGCAATTAAAGGGTTGTCTGACCGGCAGGCTGATGACAAATTCAGTCCCTTTGCCGGTCTCGCTGTTCACCTTAATGGTTCCGTGATGCGCATGGATAATGTTATGGCAGATGCTCAGGCCAAGTCCGGTGTTTAACTCCTTTTCCTTTGTGGAAAAAAACGGGGCAAAAATTTTATCTAGGTTTTCCTGAGGAATGCCAGAGCCGTTGTCCTTTATGCTTATCACAGCAAAGTCATTGTCCTGAAAGGTCTTGATCCAAACAATCCCTTTCCCGCTTATAGCCTGGTGGCTGTTGATCAGCATATTCATGATAACCTGATTGATCTCTTCTATTTTGCATTCAACAGGCGCAAGTTCACCCAACTCAAGCTCTACTGTAATTTTATCCTTTATCCTGGGCATGACAATGGCAAGGGTGGTTTCTATCCCTTTATTAATATTTGAAAAGGCAAGACCTTCTTTATTCTTTCGTGAAAAATCAAGGAGCGAATTCACTATGTACAGGGTGTTGTCAACAGCCTTGTTATTCGTTACTATCGCATCTTTAAGGCTTTCGCAGGTATCCGCAATGTTAAGTTTTCCCTCTGATATCATGGTTAAGCGCTTGTTAATGCCATCCATGCCTGCCCTTACGCAATAGATATTGTTTTTAATCTCGTGCGCAATCCCTGCGGCCAATTGTCCCACGGATTCCAGGCGGGCTGTATGAACAAGTTGCACCTGCGCCTCTTCAAGCTTATGAAGGGCAAGGTTTAGCTCTGAATTTTTTCTTCCCAATTCTGCCTGAAGCCCCTTGTTAGCCAGCAATGACTCTACTACCGCAAGCAGCTCTTTTGGATTGAATGGCTTTGCAAGGTAGTGATCCGCGCCTAGCTTAAGCCCTGCTATCTTATCTTCTGTTGATGCCCTGGCAGTGAGCATAATAAACGGAATGTGCCGAGTTTCTTCAGCTTGCCTGACCCTTTGGCATAGCTCTGCGCCGTCCATCTCCGGCATCATAACATCTGATATTATAAGATCAGGCGCTTTTTTGAGCATATGATCAATGGCCTGCCTGCCGTTCCCTGCCACGCACACATTGTAAAAAGGCACAAGGCACCGGGCGATGTTGCTTGCAAGGTCTCTGTTGTCTTCAACAATCAGCACTACAGGCGCATCTTTTGCCTGCGTCTGGTCAATTACAACTTTTCTGCCTTGTACCAAATCGGATAGCTGCACCTGAATCAGGTTGATGGTCTCGCGGTCTTCCTTGCTCATTAGCCTGCGGTCGTTTTCTCTTCGGTCGTCTTTACGCCGGTCGCTTCCCCTGCGATTTTCAAATTCGTCAACTGTTTCAAACTTTGGCTCTGGCATAATCTCTGCCAGAGCAAGGTGGGCGGCGCCTTTCAGAAGTCGCACTGCAAAAAGAGTCCCTTTATCGACTTCGCTTTCAACCTCGATTGCGCCGTGGTGAAGCTCTATAAACTCTTTGGCAATGCAAAGTCCAAGGCCGGTTCCTTCGAATTTTCTGGAAGAAGACCCATCTGCCTGGTGGAAGCGGTCAAAGATATAAGGGATTTGCCCCTTTGGAATGCCTATGCCTGTGTCTGTGACAATTACTTCAACATGGGTTTCTGTCTCCCGCGTCGTGACAGTGACAGCCCTCTTGTCCTTGCCTTCTGTAAACTTGAGCGCGTTTCCGATCAGGTTGGCAAGCGCCTTTTCTATTTTATCAGTATCCACATAGATTCTGGAGAGATCATCCTTTGGGTGAAAGACTAAGTTTACCTCCATTTCCTTTGCCCCTATTGATGATGCGACCACGATGTCTTCTAGGATGTTGTTTATGTCTCTAAGCTGGGTTTTAAGCGGCATCTTTCCTGAATCAAGCTTTGCGACATCGAGAATTTCATTGATGCGCTTTAACAGCTTTTGGGCGTTTCTTAGCATGGCCTGCTTTTCGTAGAGATTTTCCGGAGTGATCTGATTTCCCAGGCGGTCGATAATGCTTTGGATAGGGAGGATGATGTTTGAAAGAGGTGTGCGCAGTTCGTGGCTCACCTTGGCGAAAAACTCGCTTTTTAAGGTGTCGAGTTCTTTCAGCTCCTCGTTTGCTTTCTTGAGCTGCTCGGTTCGCTCGGAAACTTTTTGTTCAAGGCCGATGTTTAGTCCTTGTATTTCATCGTATCGTTTGCTGTTTTCAATAGCGACAGACAACTGGTTCGCTGTGGTGGAAAGGACGGTAAGCTCGTCTTTGGAGTAGTCGCCTGCGCTTTGTTTTTCTCCCAGAAGCATAAAGCCTTTAAGTTCGTTTTCGTATTTTATGGGAATGGCGAGGCTAGCGCCGAGGTTGGTCAGTTCACTTGATGCGTCAGGGATAGCAGGGCTGTTTTTATTATTAATATTCCGCCCTTTTATTATGATCTCGTCTGTTGCGGCCATGTGCTGGATTAGACTGTTTTGAGCGTTGATATTGTGCGCCGCGCCGCTTGTTTTTCCGTATGAGGCGGAAAGCGCATACTCCCCGTTATTGTTGAGCAGATAGACGAAAAGCGAGCTTGTATCCACGGCCTTGGCAATGGTGTCTGTGGCGTATGAAACAAGTTGGTCAAGGTTTTGAATCCGGATCATCTGCCGCGAGAGGCTGTCAAGGATTTTACGATAGTCGAACATCCCTTTGAAAAGGATATTTTCAAGGCTGTGCTCGGCCTGGACTTTGATTTTAGGAAATACGAAGCCGACAACAACTAATAACACACCATAGATTGCCACGTGATAGCGGTGATCTGTGAAATATTTCTCGGTGAACCAAGCGGCTGTAATGCAGGGGAGAAGGAGGAG
>JAZDIE010000011.1:0-17384 GCA_043805295.1 Pseudomonadota bacterium | reverse complement strand
GGATCAACACGGATATACATGACTGGAAAGTGTCTGATGATATCGTCCAGGGTTTGTTTCTCGCGAGAGCCGATTTTTATAAGAGTGATAAGGTCTACAAATATACATGAATATTTTTTTATACGGCATCTTTCTAGTATTTCGCTCGGCTTTTCAACATAGTCGGTCTGAGCGCCAAGGCGATTGAGTTCATTTATATAAGATTCCTTGTTCTTGCCTGACATTGCGACGAGTATTACATTTAATATTTTAGGATTTTGTTCCATCTTCAGCCTTCAGCCTTCAGCCTTCAGCCTTCAGCCTTCAGCCTTCAGCCTTCAGCCCTTCCACAATAGTTACGTTTGTTTTTTTTGTTTTTGTGTTATGCCATTGACAAGTTTGTTGTTTTTTTTATTTTATATCGGCTCAATAGTCTTTAATCTTAATATGGAAGGAGTTTTTATCTAATGGCAGATCATTCAGCAGGATGTGGCGAAGGGTCGCAAAAATGCAGCCCTGAGGGGAGCGGCGCAATCGCGCACAATTTACAAGACAAAATGATTGAGACCTCTTTAGCTAGGATAAAACACAAGCTGATAGTTATGAGCGGAAAAGGAGGGGTAGGGAAGAGCAGTGTTTGCGCAAATCTGGCAGTGGCGTTTGCGAATTCAGGCAAGAAGGTCGGTCTCATGGACGTGGATCTGCATGGCCCAAGCATACCTAAAATACTTGGCTTGTCCGGACCTCTTGGCAATAGAGGGCGGATCATCCAGCCAAAGGCGTATTCGGATAACCTAAAGGTGGTTTCTGTCGCCTCTCTAATGTCAGGGGAGGATGACCTTCCTACAATATGGCGTGGTCCGATCAAAATGGGGGTCATCCGGCAGTTTATTTCAGACGTGCAGTGGGATGACCTTGATATTCTTTTCATAGATTCTCCTCCAGGCACTGGAGATGAGCCGCTTACTGTTGCCCAGACTATCCCAGACGCCAGAGCGATTATTGTAACTACACCTCAGGAGGTGGCGCTTGCCGACGTGAGGAGGTCGATTAATTTTTGCAGACAGGTTAAGATGGATCTACTTGGCCTTATAGAGAATATGGGGCCGTTTAAGTGCCCTCACTGCAACAACGAGATTGATATTTTCGGATCAGGGGGGGGGAAGAAAACCGCTGAAGCCATGCGCGTTGATTTTTTGGGGAGCATCCCATTTAATCCACAGGTGGTCAGGCAATGTGATAATGGGATTCCGCTTGTTTCAAACAACGATGCCATTGATGTATTGCAGGCGTTTGATGGGATTGTGAAGAATATTATGGCCAGGCTTTAATGGAAAAGAGGTTATCATGTTTTGCGGACGTTTTCTGAGATATTTTTTTATATGTTACGGCATCTTTCTTTGCAATGTGAATGCTTATGGCTCTGATGCAAGATCAGATATTTTACAGGATCCGGCTATACAGCAGGTGATCCCATCGCGTGATTCCGATCTGTTTGTGGTTTTCAAAAATGGACTTTCAGCGCTTATAAGAGAAGATCACGCATCTGGAGTAGTGGCGTGCCATGTGCTTGTCAAGGCAGGATCGCTTAATGAGGGGGAGCGGACAGGAGGAGGCCTTTCTCATTATCTTGAACATGTAGTGTCAGGCGGGACAACTTCGCGTCACACCGAGGCTGAGATCAAGGATCTGGTTCGCGAAATGGGCGGGGCAAGCAATGCCTATACCTCGTATGACCAGACTGCTTTTTACATCAATACCACAAAAGACCATTACCTCAATGCTATGTCACTTCTCTTTGAATATGTTACAGATTGCCGGTTTAATCCATCGGAGTACGAAAGGGAAAAGCCCGTTATTCTGGAAGAGTTCCAGATGGGGGGAAACGATCCGGATCAGATTCTTTGGTATCTTTTTATGAAAACTGCGTACAATGTGCATCCTGTGAGGATACCGGTCATTGGAGAAAGAGATGTGTTCATGGCTATGGGCAGATCAGATTTGATGGCTCATTACAAGAGGTGGTACTCCCCGTCTAACATTGTAGTTACTGTTGTGGGGGATGTGAATAAAGAAAAGACATTGCGCACTCTTCTAACATTGGCCGGAGGTCTAAAGTCAGTGTCTTCTCCCCCTTATCTCCTCCCTGATGAACCCCCGCAACTTGCCCAAAGGATGGTTGAAAGGATTTCTCCTATTGCCAAGCTTACCCGTGTTCAAATGGGTTTTCGCACGATCCGTTTGACTGATCCTGATCTTTATCCATTGGATGTCCTGGCAGTGATACTTGGCGATGGCCAGACATCTGAACTCTGTCGCAAGGTTAAAGAAGAAAAAGAACTAGTGCTTGGCATAGACGCGTCAAGCTGGACGCCTGATTTTGTGGAAGGTGAGTTTTTGATATCCATGACACTTGATTTTCCAAAAATGAGCGCTGCTATGGATGCGGTGGAAGGCGTGTTGCAAAAAGTGCAGAAGGATGGAGTTGAAAAAAAGGCGTTGGAAAGGGCAAAACAAAAAGTGGTAGCCGGGCATATTTTTTCCAATCAATCAGCGGCAGGACAGGCGCGGCAGATATCTTCTGATTGGGCGAAAACAGGCGATCCATATTTTAGCGATAAATATGTTGAACGTATTCAATTAGTGACAAGGGATGAGATAAGGCGTGTAGCAAAAAAATACCTTAAAGAAGAGAACCTTACTGTTGCTGTGCTCCGGCCTTCTGAGGCCAGTGCCAAGGTAATCCCTGATAGGGGATCGGGTGATAACAAGGGCTTGTCCTGTAAAGTAGTAAAGACAAAACTTGAAAATGGGATGACGCTCCTTATAAAGAGGATTCCGGCAGTTCCGATAGTTACGTTACAGTATTTTGTTAAGGGAGGACAGCGTTATGAACCGGCTGACCTTCCAGGTATTTCCAATTTTATGGCATCTCTTTTAACAAAAGGGACCAAAAAACGCACCAGGGAGGAGATAGCCGCTGGGTTGGAAGATAGGGGTGGGGGTATAGGTTCAGGATCAGGGAGCAATACGATATTTGTAAAGGCGTCAGCGCTTGCAAATGATTTTGACAAGGCATTGGAGATATTGGCTGATGTCCTGCTTAATCCTACATTTCCAGAAGTTGAGATCGAAAAAGAACGAAAAGAAATACTTCTTGAGATTAAGCAGCTTGACGAGGATTGGACAGAGGAGATTGACCGGCTTTTTCGTAAAAACTATTATGTCAGACATCCTTATAAGAACGATATTCTGGGGACTCCAAAGGCGGTTCAAGGTTTTAGCAGGGATATGATCATAGAATTCTACCGTACGGTTGTGTCGCCGCAAAACTCAGTATTGGCGGTCTATGGGGATATTGATCCTGAAAAGATTAAAGAAAAGGTGGAGGCTGCATTTCATGGCCTCGCATCAGACAGCTATTCTGTTGAGCCTAAGTTGGGGCTTGAGGTTGAAAACATTTTTAAAGACAGGATGGTGACTCAAAAGAATCAAAAGACATCATGCGCGATATTTTTGGGATTTAATGGCATGGCCTTGCTTGATCCTGACCGGCCTGTTGTTGATGTGATCGACGCTATAATATCCGGAATTGGGTATCCGAGCGGTTGGCTTCAAGACGCCTTGAGGGGCGACAAGGAGAGCCTGGTATACTATGTCCATGCATATCCAGTGTTTGGTATAGACGCTGGCTTTTTCGGCGCTGTTGCGCAGACGAGCGTGTCCAATTATGAGACTGTGCTTGCAAAGATGAAGGAGCAATTTCAGAGGATTCGGTCATCTGAGGTGGATGAGGTTACGCTTGCGCGCGCTAAGGGGATGTGCATTACCATGCGCGATCTCTCATTAGAGACAGGCGCGGCACAGGCTGCAAGCGATGCCGCCAATGAACTTGTAGGACTTGGATATGACTATAACAAAAAATATCCTGAGCTAATAAAAAAAGTTAGAGTGTCTGATGTGCGTCGCGTGGCAGGCCGGCTTTTTAAGCATGGACTGACTGTTACTACCATGCCGGAAACCAGCGAGCGTAAATGACACGGGTTGAAGATGTGCTGGTGATACACCAGGGCGCGCTGGGCGACTTGGTGTGCGCTTTTCCTGCATTGAGTCTGCTGAAAAATAATATTGAATCTGCAAGCCTGGGGATATTGTGCGAGTCACGGGTAGGCGCACTCACCGTCCATTTGGGTATTGTTGACCATTATCTTCCACTCGAACGAGCCTGCTTTGCCTCCCTTTTTTCTTCTGCCCCCTCCACTGAAGCGAGCGATATAATAAGGCGCTATAGCCGGATAATAGTAGTGAGTTTTTCAGAGAAACTGGTTGAGACGTTGAATAAGATTCTCCCTGACCGAGTGACTCAGATTTTGCCCAGGCACCCTCTTTTTCAAAAAAAACATGTCAGCGACTTTATTATTGACCAGTTTTGTCGAAAAGGTGTTTGTAAGGAACAAAAGCCGCTAAAGAGCAACTCAGGTATTTGTAGTTGTGACGTCAATAATAGCGAAGTTGGACACACAAGGCTATGGATACATCCAGGAAGCGGCAGCCGGCTCAAGGCATGGCCTATTGAAAGGTTTTGCGGGTTATATGAGCTGATTAAAGACCGCGGCCTTGCGAGGCCTTGCTTTATCCTTGGCCCCGCGGAGCTTCATCTCATGGATTTATTAAAAAATGATTTTGATATGGAAATTGTTTTCCCTTCAAACCTTGTTGAACTTGCCGGTTTGTTGGCTCAAGGCCGGATTTTTATTGGAAATGATTCAGGCGTTAGCCATCTGGCCGCATTTATTGGCCTTTCTGTAGTTGCTATATTTGGCCCGTCTGATCCGGCCAGATGGAGTCCTCGGGGGAGGGATGTGACTGTTATGTCACGTGATATGCCGTGCGCCCCGTGTTTTGAACAGGGAAAAAAGGATTGCAAGACACCACGTTGTTTTCTGGATATTTCTGTAGATGAGATATTGTCTGCGATTTTTAGTTAAACAAGCGGGGTGGGAATTCCGATAAGATTACTGAATGTAACAATTCAGGTGTATAGCCTGAAGGCTGAAGGTTTTTAGGGATAATCCATCTCTGATTGAACCAAAGGTCATAGAAACAGGGAATGTCTTGAAGGGGTTGGGGGAGGCAATGAAGGAAGACACTGAAAATGATACCTTAAAAGAGCTTGCCTTGATCGAATATTTCATTAATTATCAGTCTTCCATGTCATTCTCGGGCGATGATGATGATGAAAAAGAACGCATAGCCAGGTTTGCTGTCCCTAAGCACACCCAATGGATAGGTTGGCTCATCGAAC
Source organism: Pseudomonadota bacterium (assembly GCA_043805295.1). Classification (GTDB taxonomy): domain Bacteria; phylum Desulfobacterota; class Desulfobacteria; order Desulfobacterales. The sequence goes on along the minus strand of JAZDIE010000011.1, from coordinate 12,100 downwards.
CAGCGGACAAAGAAGACGATAGTTATGCTGTATAAGGCTGGAACACTACAGTATCATTGAATAATAAGGTGGGCACAAGGTCTACTACGTCAGGGCTTGTCATAATACCATCTAGTTTCCTTCTGGCGGCATCAGAAATTTCCACAATAAAATCAGGCCCAAAGTCTATCTTTGGGGGAGAAGGGCGGCTCTTGGTGTTTTGCCGTGGGTAGTCATTGATATGGCTTGCCTTGCAGATCTTGTCGAACCGCTTGCCTTTAGCCCATTGATCTGATGAGGTATTGATGTAATTCTTTGTGATTATTGGAATCATATGCCGTTATATTTTTTCTGTTATTATATAATAGACATATAACGCATATATATACAGTGTCAAGTTGACGGATTACTTTAACCCCAGCACCAGGACAAGCGGATGAGCTACTGATATATTGATTTGCTTTTTTATGCGCGCCGTTCCTTCCTGAAACTGAAGGATGCAGCCAGTGCAATCAGTTGCGATAATATCTGGTTTGGCCTTGGTTATTTCAGCCATTGTCTTTTCAAGTATCTGCATAGAGGCTCTAAAATTTGATATGTTGAAAATCCCGGCGTGGCCGCAGCATTGAGATGTTCCAGACGTATCAGTCAGTATTACGGAAGGTATGGCGGAAAGTAAGCGTAGCGAAGCCCCGCTCTCCTGTATATGGCAGGGTTTATGGTAATGTACCCGTATAGGAATGTTTGTTTTAGGATATGCGTTTATTGCGCATGCAAGCTCTTTATGATTTACCACATTCACTAAAAAATCTGACGCGTCCATGACCTTATTTGAAAACAGTATAGCCTTTTTATACCCCTTGTTTTCTGATCCAAGGAGTTGTGCAAAACTTTTTAGATGTGAGCTGCAACTTGCGCAAGGCGTGACAATATAATCCAAATCGTCCGGGCTGAACAGGTCTATAATATGTTTGGCCAGGGCAATTGCCTTTTCTTTGTCTCCTATGTTTTGTGAGATAAGACCGCAACACCCTTGATGCCGTGGTATATAAGGAGAGAGGTTTAATCTTTTAAGCAAGCTGACAAATGCCTCTGTTGTCTCTGGAAATAAATAGTTGCCTCCGCACCCGACAAATAAACCCAGTTTGATATCCCCTACGGCTTTTTCACTCCTTTGATCCAGCTTTTTTAAAAAAGGAGTTTCTGCAATTTCTGGTATGTATGATCTGGAATCGAGAGAAAACAAGAGCGCAAACTTTAATACAAGTTTTTGAATGAGCGCTCCCCTATTATTCATGGAGGCGTCCATTAGATTAATATGCCTTAAGAGGGCATGATATAGCCTCTTTGGCTCTTGATGAAAAAGTTCTTCTCTTGCGCTTATGATGATCTTGTCAGGCTCTATGTTGTTGGGGCAGGCGGAGGAGCATTTGCCGCATAGAAGACATCTTGAAATTATACTTGATACATCCCTTAGCGATAGCTCACCCTGTTCCAACATGGAAAGCGCTGACAATTTCCCTCTTGCCACATCTGTCTCAAGGCAAGTGGCGCTATAGAGCGGGCATACGCTCATACACGCGCCGCATCGGACACAAGATATCGTTTTGCCTATTTCTTCATTCATAGGGGAATATCTTGCCCGGATTTAATATGTTGTTCGGATCAAAGGTCTTTTTGATATTTTTCATCAGGTTGATCTCAATGTCTGATAACTCTATCTTAAGATATGAGCGTTTTGTCACTCCTACGCCGTGTTCGCCTGATAGTGTTCCTCCAATAGCGACAGTAAAGTGAAATAAGGACGCTATTGCCTGATAAGCCTTAGATACCTGTGCCTTGTCATTTTTGTCGAGCATTATATTAAAATGGATGTTGCCGTCGCCAGCGTGTCCGAATGTTACCATTGTTAAGCCGGTTTCTTTTTGAAGGAGTTCTACATATTTTACCAGATCAGGAATTTTGTTTCTCGGCACAACAATATCCTCGTTGATCTTGTGAGATCCGAGCCGGTAGAGCGCCTGAGATACTGACTTGCGCGCCATCCAGAGGTTTTTTGCTTCCTCCTTGTTTTCTGCTTTTTTTATAAGCCTTGCGCCATGTGATTGGCATAGTGCTGCGAGTTGGGCAATTTGTTCCAGCGCAATCTTTGTTGTGCCGTCGGTTTCAATGATGAGAACACCTCCCGCATCGACAGGCAGGCCACAAGGGCGAAACGATTCAACGCACTGAATCGCAGACTGATCCATATACTCTAGTGTCCTTGGTATAGTTCCTGAACTCATAATGCCAGACACACATCCGGCAGCCTGTTCCATATGGTCAAATATTGCAAGTATTGTACATACCGATTCAGGGAGTGGCAGCAGCCTCATGATTACCTTTACAATCACGCCCAGCGTTCCTTCTGAGCCTACAATCAGACGTGTAAGGTCATAACCCACTACACCCTTTGCAGTAACGACCCCTGTGCGGATTATTTCTCCAGTAGGTAATACTACAGAAAGTCCGAGTATATAGTCTCGTGTGACTCCGTACTTGACTGCCCTGGCTCCGCCCGCGCATTCTGCAACATTTCCTCCGATAGTGGAGTACTCTGCGCTTGAAGGATCTGGGGGGTAAAAAAGTTTCATTGTTTCAAGCTTGTGTTGGAGCTGTCCGGTAATTACCCCTGGCTCAACCTCTGCCACCATATTTTCAGTGTCTATGTTAAGTATGTTGTTCATGCGGGTCATTACAAGAACCACGCCGCCTTCTGTGGGTAGAGATCCGCCTGTCATGCCTGTGCCAGCGCCGCGCGGCACCACAGGAAACCTTTCTTCATTTGCCAACTGCAAGATCAAGGAAATATCTTCTGGTTTTTCAGGAAACACAACCGCGTCAGGCAGGTATTTTAGGGGGGTTGCATCATAGGAATAACAGACTAAGTCCGCCGGATAGGCAGTGCAGTAGTCTTTGCCGACAATAGCGCAAAGTTTTTTAAATAATGACTTTCGCATCATTTCAGGTTGTTGGGCTGTAGGATAAGGTCAGGTCGTCTCGATCTTTTTTTCCAGTTTTTCAGTCAGGAACGCTATTTCACTCGCGACCGGCCCTTTACGCTTTATGATGTTTTCGATATTAGAAATGGCGTGGAGCGTTGTGGCATGGTACCGATTGAACGCCTTGCCTATTGCCTCAAGCGGAAGACTTGTAAATTTTCTGCAAAGATACATTGCGATATGCCGGGGTCTTGTAACAGCCTGCTTACGAGACTTGGAGATAAGATCGTCCAATGAAATTTTGTAGAACTTGCATATAAGGCCTTGCACCTCTTCAAGTGTGATTTTACGGCATTTTTTAGAGATATCTCTAACAACGCTTTCGGCTAGTGATGTGTCTATAGGGATGTTAAGCAGCGATGATTTTGCGAGCATGCCTACGATTGCGCTTTCTATTTGCCGGATATCATCGGTCAAAGACTCTGCTACAAAATTCACTACGTCTTCTGTGAATCGGGCTGACTGATCTTCAAGCTTTTTTGTAATTATTCTGACACGGGTCTGATAATCAGGCAGATTTATCGAAGATACTATGCCATATGCCAATCTGGACTTTAGATTTGCGTTTAGTTTCGGGATTTCATCTAAGGAATAGCTGCTGGTGAACATTACCTTTTTTTGAGAGTCAAACAGTGCGTCCAGCGTAAAGCATAGCTCTTCCTGTATTTTTTGTTTTCCGCTTAAAAAATGAATGTTCTCAAGCACTAACAGGTCGCATTGAGTACGATATTTTTTTTTAAATTGCTCCATTGTCCCTTTTTTGAGCGAGGCTATGAGTTCATTGGTGAAGTCTTCTGCTGTTATATACCATACGCGCTGATTAGGTACTGATGTGGCGATATGATTTCCAAGGGAGTGAGCCAAATGGCTTTTACCAAGTCCTGTCTGGGCGAGCAGAAAGAGTATGTTATTATTGACCCCCCCTATATTTTTATGACTGCCAAGAGTGAGAACCGCATTGTATGCAAAGTCGTTGCTTGTGCCCACTACGAACTTGTCGAACGTGAAGTCTGGTCTGAAGATTCGCCTCTGTTCCTGCCCCTGTTGTTGATGATGGTTTTGATTTACGGTTGGAAGGGCTAATTGTAATTTTTCTGTTTCTCCTGCATATTTAACATCCCCTCCTTCTTTTGTGATTAAATCCAACCTGACTCCTTTTCCCAGATACTGTTCAGCCTCCTGTTTGATCAGGTTTATATAGTTTGCCGCTATCCATTTTTGGGTATAAAAATCAGGGCATGAGATTATAAGTTCTTCTTCTCTCTCCAAGTTGAACGTTAGCGGCTCAAACCAGAGCATGTAGGTGTTGTGCCGAACCTTTTGGTGGAGGGAAAGTTTGATCTTGTTCAATATGTCTTGCATAATACCTTTTTTTGATGGCTTTGTAAAAAGGCCATCTGCGCGTCTAAAACAAGCCTGATAGAGTTGTAAAAAATTATAGGTGCAAGGCGCGTGAGCGCAACGCAGAAATTGGGTTTTTTATGGATTCGTCAGGGCTAGGTTTAATGAACTCGTGTCTTGTTGTCAAACTATGAAGAAAGGCATTTTTTGAGATGCTTGTGAAATATTTTTCAACAGCCACATCTTATTGAATCTATAATAAAAAGCATGTCTATGTTTGTAACCAGTAAATTTTGTTTAATTTTTTTCAGGGGTATTTTGTTATGTGTTTTAAGTGGGTTGTCGATTAATTGCCTTTTTGTCTAAAAGATAGATATCTTCTGTTATTGCCGTTTTTTGACTATTTCCTTTTTTTTTTAAAAAAACAAAAAGATGCGCTTTTCCGATAACGCAGTCCAAAATCTTTTTATTGAAGTCTATGTTTTAGTGTTGCATGCCGTTTCGCAGTCAGGAGGAGTTCTGGCCTGTATTCAAAGTGAATAGTGTCATAATGGTGCCATTTGCCGCCCCATATAAAACCGTGTCTTTCGAATATCTCTACTATTTCATATGGAATATGGTTGGAGTAGCCTGGTTTTTTTTTGTTCCATCTCCAATAGTCTCCATATCGGCTGTTTATATCTATTGCGATTCCAAAGCTATGAGGACTAAGTCTGTTGGTGCCAAGCACCGTACGCCACTGATATGTGCCGCTGATTTGCTCTACGTATTTTTTGAGCTTGTTCGGCAGATTATCCAACTCTTCAGAAACCTGTGTGAGTTTTTTATCTATGCCGTTGATTGATGTGATGCTTATGTATTTATTTACTGATTTGGGCATCCATTTTATTGTGACCAGCTTTGATTCAACCTCATCTTTTGTATTGCCGTACATCTTTAAAAAAAAGGTCTGGCAGCGAACCCTTCCAGGGTCACAATTTATGGCTGGTTTAACGTATAAAGGCCCTTGTGGATAAAGTTTTTGCATCTGATCTTCCAAGTCCGGATCACTCAACAGTGAGAGGAGATTTTTTTTTAGTCCGTCATTGTAAATCATTACGGTTCCATCGTTCCAGATAATTTTATTGGGTATAGCGGCCAAAAGATGATCCGGATAAGCGTCGATGAGCGATTGTATCTGGATGTCTATCTGTAGGGGTTCCTCATGTTGCGTGGCTGAATTTATCAGGTCTTCAATCGTTACTTCATATCCAAGGAGTTTGGATATGGAAGCCCTTTCCGGCAATATGAGACGTCCGTTTTTTAAGAAGTCCTGCAAAGAGGTGTTTTCATGTTCTGTATGAGGCATAGCCTTATATAATAAGGCGGTGTCGTCACACCAACCAGGAGTAGAGTTGCAGATACCAATCAAATTGGAAGCCATAATTGTCGAGGCTAATATTAAGTAGTTGAATTTTATCAAGCCATTCTCCCAAAGGTCTCATATCAGTTGCTTAATGGCGTTAAGGTACTTTTTGTGCCGTTCTAAGTAGAATGAAAACGCCTTAGAAAAATTGTGACCTATGATTCCATCAGCAAAGAGTTGACTGATATCCTTTTGACGTTCCAGCACAAACTGTGATCTTATGATTATCTGTTGTTCGTCATTTGACATAGACTTTAACATTTCTTGCATGACGGTCTGCCCTCTGGGCTGATGCATCCACATGTATAGCAGATCAAGGGCGTTTGTGATCAGTATTTTTTCAATTCCTTGTCCATGTCTGATTAGCGTCTTAGGTGTTTTAAGAAACGTGAGGGCCTTTGCCTCTGGGTAGAGCAGCTCAAGTTGGGTGTGCGCCTCGAAGACCTGGGTGAATTTAGCCGTATAATCCCTTGATCGTATTCTGATATTTATCTGCCGGTCTGCGCTTCCCTCTATGACTCCTGCCACAATATCCGAGGCTGTCTTTGATATGATTGCCGCCCAGTTTTGGAGAATTTCTGAAATTGCGCTCACACCGGCTATGCCGAGTATGGCGGAAATAGTCATGTTTAAGCCGATTGCTATAGGGATCGAAAGCACGCTGCGGAAAAAATTTCCGAAAACTACCGGTCTGGGAAATCCCCTCAATGTGTTATGGGTTGAGATATATGCCCCGTTAGCTATTGCGATTATCGAATAGAGCAGTATTGGATTGTTTGAGGCAGTGATATTAAAGACCACGGCGAGCAATAGGTGTTTTATAACATAGTCTAGCAATGGGACAGAGAAGCCTGTGAAAAGCAGCGAGTCTGCAAGACGATTCCATGAGATATAGTCGTTCCAGTGGAGGAACGGAGACCGGCGAAGACCTCCTCCTCCCAGCACGGCTTGGAGTACGTTGCGCAATCCGGTTATGCCGAACCAGATAAAGGCGCCGCCATAGGCAAGGAGCCACCAATCCTTTGTGAGGCTGAATGTCAGGAATGACGGGATAAATCCCCCCAGTATCTTAAGCCAATTTTTCAATGTGCTGTTGAGGTGCCTGATGGATGGCTGGTTTGATCCAACAGATTTTTGGGTTTCTTTTTGTGTTCCGCCAAGGGGTATGATATTTCCTTGAGCAACAGGGGCTACCTGGGAATCCTCTACTATCCAGTCATTGATATGCTTATATCCGAACCACTGGAACCCTGGTATTAAACGTGCCAGCTTGTAACAGGAATCTAAGATTCCTGATTGGCCTGGGCAAGCGATGTAAGTTCTCCTAATGTGCGCGATCATTTTTATTGGAATTGTCTGGCCGAGAAATCCAAGCGCTCGCCTGATTTGCTGCTGAACGTGCCTTGGGAGTGTCTCTTTTACCACCAGACCCATGCCATGCAAGTGGTAGGAATAACCGGTCGAGTCAGTGCCGATGCACGACTTGATTGGCCTGTTTTTATAAAATGCCAACAGCGCAGGGATATCGCGCAGTATTTTTTTAAGCTTTACTGATCGTTTGTCCTTATCGAATAGATTGGATTGCTCTACGCGACTGATGATATTTTGAATTCCTTGCTTTAAGGTAATGACATTGCCGCAATTAATGGCATGTTGCAGGTTGCTTATCTCAGCGTATGCCATTCCATGTCCGTCTACATAATCCTTGAGGTTGAACGCTTCCAGGTGTGAGATCATCCCCTGACAATCATAGATGATTTCAAGAACATCCTCAACGTTCAGCTTGCTCAAATTAAGCGTGATATGGAATTCTGAATGTAGTTTCCGCAGCCTTTCAACAAGCTCTCCTGGTGAGAGTCTGAGCTGCCATGGCACATCAGTGTCGTCAGAAGGGACTGACGGGTTTTGGATCAAAGGGTTTTGGGAAGGCCTAAGGTATTTGTCTACTATGGCCTCTGAATCGAGTTCTTTCAATCGTTCATGTATTATATGACCGGCATCAAGCTGGTCTGCTTCAGTTTTATTATGGGCATTTTTTTTTAGTTCTTTGATTTGACTTGCAGCAAGTTCCATGATCTGGCCGTGTATGAATCTGCCGAGGTGTAGCAGCGAGGCCTGTCCTGCGCCAACATGCTCAAGAAATGCAGACCGGCTAAGCTCGGGTATTTCTGCTATGCCCAGGCTATTGCCTATAACGTGACGATGCTGTTCGTTGAACTCATTTAAGGCGGAGAATACGTAGCGTTGCTGATATTCAGACACTAAACGATTTTCGTTCATGAAGCTGGTTATTAACGGCTCTGCCAGGAAGTTTAAGAAGTTTTGCGAATCAGGGTAATCAGGGGGCATCCAGATAAGCTGGACATATCGATTTCTGAAACGAGCGGAAAATTCAATGCCTATTTTTACACGCACACCCATGATAGCGCCTGCCTCTAAAAGCTCTGCTGCTACTTCTGGTTGGATATAGTTGTAGTGAATTACTGTGAGGTTTTTTATCCCCTTGATCCATGCGTCCATTATGAGATGACACGGTGATTTTCTTCCCTTTGTGTGGGCGTCGTGCACGTGGTCGTCAAATGCGATTTGGTTCCATTCTTCCGGCATCTCCAAAAGATGGTGCTGGCGCAGGAAATACCTGATGAGTCTTGGTTTTCCTGTTACAGCAATCCTGAAGTCATGCGTCAGTCTAAGCTGCTCTTTGTAGTCGCCTTGTATCCGTATCAGCTCTTTCATGATTTGTATGAGCACGCGCCCGGCGTTTTTCCTGAGCGATATATGAGGAATGTTTAAGACTTCATCCCGCAATACACGGAGTGCGGTCAATCGGTCGTCGGTTTTATCCATATCAAGTGAGTTGAGTACATTTATTAATGCATAGGCGACTCTGAGACTTTGGGGGGCTGCCATCTCTTTAATACCGTGAGGGTGCAGGTAGGGATTGAGAAGTTTTTTGAGATTTTGCCTGGAGGTGTCCCTGTTTAAAACCTCATTTACTATTTTGATGAGGTGATGGTCCTGTGTATCGAAAAATATGGAGGATATCATGAGTGCGGAGCAGCCTATTTTAGAGAATAGGACATTTGGTTATATGCCACAGTAAGAACGCAAAATCCATGCTATACAACCTCAAGGGATTTTAAAATGACTACTTTTCCTTTTAAATTTAATAGCAAAAGGGATATCGTATATCAAGCCTAAAAGCATCAAATTAAAAATCCTTCCGCAGCCTGCCTATTCTACCCAAAGGAAGAGCTTGGCGGCAGAGGGGAGACGTTAGAAATATTTAAACTTTTGAGAATGCCCCCACGCTGGTTTGTTGGAAAGGTAAAGGCGGTTTGTTGTAAACTTGCAATTTGAATTCACCTAGCCATCATTACTTTCCGGATTTGCATGGTCTAAGTCTTTTGACGTAACCGCTAATGATCCAGATAATGTTTTCGGCGCTGTATCCCCTGAGCATTCAACCATAACATCTGTTGAAATTCTTCACACCACAGCCTGTGACCGGATCTACATCTCCGGATATAATTGGGAAACAAATGAAAACGGCGGGATATTCTATAGTGATAATGGTGGAACTACATGGACAGCCGATACCACTAACGCAACTGGAACAGAAATTGACTATCCAGTTAATACACTATACGTGACTGATGAAAAAGTGTGGGCTGGCGTGGGAAATGATCAGGGGTGTCAGCGGCGACCTGAAAATGCGTTAAATCTGGCGGTTTGAAAATGTGTTCCGCCGAACTGTATTTTCTTTGAAACATCAGTATATATAAAATTCTTCTTCCGTATGTATTTTCTTTCGCATACAGCCGGTTAAGATCTGAACCTGGGCATAATACGAGGAGGATGGTAGCCATTACGATGCTCCATATTCCTTAAAATACGATGACTTGTTGGCAGGCACTGCAACAGGGCTTTACGCCCTGTCTCCTGAAGGATCCAGTAACGATAATCAATCTGCTACTGATAGCAGCAATAGCTCTGGCGGCTGTTTTATTGTAAGCGCCAAAACAGGCGCGCCTATACTGATAAAATGGTTTATTCTTTTTGCCATCCTCATAGTCACTGTTATAGCTATTATGGTTAAGTATAAGGGTAATAGATTTAACTAAAAAGCTCACGGTCAATATTTGATCCAACTGAACAGCCCATGAAACGGGTATGGACCTTAGGTCATGCCCGTTTCATGGGCTGTCCGTTTATGAACACCACGCAGATTTAAAATACCTTTTTGTTGTTCATTAATAATAAAAATACAAAAACGTTGTAATCGTCTAATACACAAACCTCTTTTTTATACCCCCACAAAGCCCATAATACCACAATGTTATGTGAATAAATACGTGCTGGCACATATATTGCTTTGCATACAAAAATATAACGTGAAATTTTTCCCATTTCTTTTAAGGAGGTAACTACTTGCCATGATCAATCCAGCAGACACAGCCTTTCTTGTAATCTGTTCAGCCCTTGTGCTCTTTATGACACCAGGCCTTGCCCTCTTCTACGGTGGAATGGTTAGAAGCAAAAACGTGCTTGGAACCATCATGCAAAGCTTTATCGCAATCGGCCTGGTCACTGTAGTGTGGACATTATGGGGTTATTCCCTTGCTTTTGGACCTGATATGGGAGGCATCATCGGGAGCCTTTCATGGTTTGGCCTCAAAGGAATTGGGGGAGCGCCAAGCGCTGATTACGCAAGCACAATACCGCATGGGCTATTCATGATATACCAAGCCATGTTTGCTATCATAACCCCGGCATTGATTTCTGGGGCGTTTGCTGAGAGAATGAAGTTCACTGCCTTTATGGTCTTTATCCTGCTCTGGTCAACGCTTGTATATAGTCCGCTTGCCCATTGGGTATGGGGCGCTGGGGGATGGTTGCGCAATATGGGGGCGCTTGATTTTGCAGGAGGTACAGTTGTACATATAAGCTCGGGGGCTTCAGCCCTTGCTGTGGCCATCTTTATATCCAAACGCAAGGGGTATGGAAAAGATAAGTTTATTCCCCATAACCTGCCAATGACTATTACGGGCGCTGCTATCCTATGGTTTGGATGGTTTGGATTCAATGCAGGAAGCGCACTTGCGATTAATGAGGTTGCAGTAGGCGCTTTTGTTACCACACACATAGCAGCCGCCGCTGCTATGCTCACCTGGATCTTCGCAGAATGGGTCCACGGAGGTAGGCCAACAACCCTTGGAGCAGCAAGCGGGGCTGTTGCCGGCCTGGTTGCCATTACTCCTGCAGCAGGCTTTGTAGGTCCAATGTCTGCGCTTCTCATTGGTGGTATAGGAGGGGTAATATGTTACATAGGCATACTTGCCAAGGGGAAACTAGGCTATGATGACTCGCTCGATGTTGTAGGCATACATGGCCTTGGTGGCATGTGGGGCGCCATAGCAACAGGACTCTTTGCAAGCACCGCCATTAATCCTGGCGGGGCAAATGGACTCTTTTGGGGCAACCCAGGACAGCTATGGATTCAAATTGTATCCATAGCTGCAACATGTGTATTTGCCTTTGCTATGACTTGGTTTATACTCTTTGTGTTAAAGAGTACAATAGGATTAACCGTTTCAGAGGAAGAAGAAATGCGAGGGCTGGATATTACGCAGCACAGCGAAACATCATATACGATTTAGGATAGCGTAAAAGGAGGCAACATGAAAAAGATCGAAGCTATTATCAAACCATTCAAACTTGATGATGTAAAGGAAGGCCTTATGGAACTGGGTGTCCATGGTATGACTGTATCTGAGGTTAAGGGATTCGGCAGACAACGAGGTCATACCGAGATCTATCGGGGAGCAGAATACCGTGTGGATTTTGTCCCAAAACTAAAAATCGAAATTATTGTTGATGCGGAACATGCACAACAGGTAGTAGACATGATCGTGCAGAAAGCGCGCACCGATTCCATTGGTGACGGCAAGATATTTGTCATGTCTCTTGAAGAAGTTGTCCGTATCCGAACAGGCGAACGAGGAAAAACCGCGGTATAATTTAACCCAATGACTGAGCTAGAGCTAAAACCTTCAGGCAAGTTAAAAAGTGCAAAGGAGCGCCTAATTATAGACAGCCTCATGCGCTCAGACCCCGGATTCTTAGAGCAACACTCCAAAATCCTTGATGATTACTTTAGAGAGTGCTTTACAATAAGCGATGCCGGGCCTTTGGTACGCATAGATCAAAATCCCTGTGCGCTTCTTGCGCTTGGCGGTTATGGAAGAAAAGAGCAAAGCCTTAATTCTGATATTGATATACTCTTCCTTTTTGAGAAAGCCGTCCCTGAAGAAACCAATGCCCTGATTCAAGA
>JAZDIE010000010.1:0-8360 GCA_043805295.1 Pseudomonadota bacterium | reverse complement strand
TCCCCTGCTGAACGTAATGCATACTTCAGTGCGGCATCTCTGGCAGTTGTGGTTCCTTCCCCTGAATGAATCTCGCCTAAACCAATAGCGCGTATTGTTGCTGTTGTAGATGCAGCAGGGGGTACCCCCTCTGCAAAGGCAATAGGCTCTAAAAAACCAAACGAAATATAAGTTACAGCAAATATAGCAAGAAACTTATTCCAAACAGTACGCACCATTACCTCCCAATCTGAGATTTAACCGCCCTTACAGCAAGCAACGCGTCAGAGCCAGACACTGTCGCCAACGGGTTAAACTCTCCGGTAGAACCATCAACCTGCAAAATACCACGGCTGACACATACCATAACAGCATTAAAAAAAGGCATATCGTTTCCTATCTCAATAAACGGAGATGGCCTGCCAATGAACCGCGTTGCCAGACCTTTATCCCCAGTAACCTTCACAAGGATACTCTCAAGCATTACCGCGTATTCAGCCCGAGTTATGATGTTTTTAGGTCTGAAGGTACAATCTGGATATGGCTCTATCCCGTGTATGCCGAGTCCTATAAGGGTATTTATCTCTTTGCTAAATACATGATCAGCAACATCATCGGCTGATTGAAGATTTCCTGCGGCAAGCTTATGGGAATCTTTACCATAAAGGAGCGCTTCAAGCTTAAGTTCATAAATAAATATAGCGGCCACGTCCCCGCGCGTAATCTTATCGGCTATCGCAATCCTCTTGCCAATAGCGGTTTCAGGCATCCCGCGTTGTATCTTCTGTAAGACAATTAATTCCTCTCTTGCATTAGAGATATTAGCTTCGTCAAGTTCAACCGCCTTTCTCATCAGATTGACCGCATAGTCGAATTCCAAGGCCTCCTTGTATGCAAGCCCCATATAAAAATTAGCATTAAATGAAAGCGGGTCTAATGCCAACGCGTTCTTGAACTCCCCCTTTGCTTTTTCCAGCCACTCCCCTGAAATCGCTGATTTACCTAAAGTATATAGCCTTATATAGCCTATATGTGCGTCCACTTTATCTTCAACAGACTTAGCATACTTTATGCTAAGTTCTATATGGGATAATGCCTGATTAAAATCTTCTCTATACGCCCAAACCAGCCCCAACCCTATATACGCGCATGAATACGACGGGGCAATCTCTTCTGCCAATATAAAATCCTGAAAAGCAGCATCGATCTTACCCCTTTCCAGTAATCTCATCCCGTTTTTTACATGATGTCCCGGTGTATCAAACTGGGCCTCTATCGCACGCACCACATGGCCACACCCGCACATAAAACAGGTTAAGACATAAAAAACCGCCAATCGTGCCATTGCCTTATTCATAAGCATGATCTCACTTTAACACGAGGCAAGGAACGTTGCAAGACACCCCCCTGCTGAGCTTTTTTGCAATTGACTTATATGAGCAGTAAAAAGTATATACGTACGCAGCAATTAACTATTCAGGTGTTTAGGCTGAAGACTATGAAATATAAAACAGATAAATTATTCCTAACAGCCTTCAGCCTAAACACCTATAATTACCGTACGCATAATACATTATGTCTAGCATAAATAAAAAAAATAATACCCCTCCCCTCTTCAGCCTGTTTGAACAAAAACTGCAAAACGCCGGCACTGCGCCGGCAATCATTGAAAGCTTTTCTTACTACTATAATCAACTCGTCATGGGCGAACGAGGGATTATTTCAGAAAATGATATTGATCCGGTTCTGAAAAACGAAATCCTGGACTATGCTGAAAGCGATGCATTATTCGATGCGGGGAAATCTCTCCTGGATAAGGTTGCGATAATAAAACTTAACGGCGGATTAGGCACAACTATGGGTTTAAAACGGCCTAAATCCCTGATAGAGGTCCGCAAAGGTTTTGGGTTTTTAGACGTTACGGTTCGTCAGGTATTGAATTACCGCGAAAAATACAAGATAAAAATGCCGTTGTTGTTCATGAACAGTTTTCACACTGATCAGGCGACAAAAGACCACCTCGCCATCTACGATGGACTGGAAAGCAATGTCCCTCTAACTTTTTTGCAAAGCCGCTTCCCCAAAGTACTCCAACACGGCTTATCACCCGCTGAATATCCAAAAAATCGCCCTCTGGAATGGAATCCGCCAGGACATGGAGAGATTTATATTGTTCTGGATTCTTCCGGAATGCTTGAAAAATTACTCGAAGCAGACATTAGATACGCTTTTATATCAAACAGCGACAACCTTGGAGCTGTCATGAACGCAAGAATACTTGGATATTTTGCGGAAAGCAAGGCGCCGCTTCTGATGGAGGTCACAAGACGTAAAGAAATAGATAAAAAAGGAGGGCATCTTGCGCGCTCTAAAAAAACCAACCGGCTCTTGCTTAGGGAAACCGCGCAATGCCCCCTTAATGAAAGATCCCAATTTCAAGATATACACCGGCATAAATACTTCAATACCAATAATATCTGGTTAGACCTTTATGCGCTAAAAAAACACCTGAATGAGAACAACCGGACAGTGCATCTGCCAATGATAGCAAACCCCAAAAAACTCAATCCAAGGGATCATGAAAGCCCAATGGTTTTTCAGATCGAGACCGCTATGGGGTCAGCAATCTCGGTCTTTGAAAACGCTACTATGATATGCGTTCCGCGAAACCGGTTCAAGCCAGTAAAAGAATGCGCTGATCTCCTCGAACTATGGTCAGACTGTTACACATTTACCGAGGATTACAGGCTTGTAGAAAATCCGGAAAGAAAGCTACCCCCTGTCACTATCAAGCTGGATGACCGGTATTACCGGATGGCAAGTCAGCTAAAAGAACGATTCCCTTATGGCGCCCCTTCCCTTATAGATTGCGAATCCCTTACAATAGAAGGAGATGTCTTGTTCGAGGGGTGCGTCTCCATTAAGGGAAATGTAAAGATATTCAATCCAAATCATCGGCAACACGTTATTTCTGAAAAAACATCAATTGATCAGGCTCGGCTTGACTGCGGCGTATTGACACTCCATGATTGATATAAACGCCCTTATAGAAACTATAAGACAGGGTCAGCGTTTCTCTGAAGTGGGAATGATCGCGTGCCATAAAGGGATTGTGCGAGGCCTTGCCCGCAATGGCCAGAAAGTATCTACAGTTGAAGTAATCGTTGATTGGGATCGCCTTAAACAGGTAATCAACAGACACGAGGATAAACCTGGAATAAGCAATATCCTGGTAGAAGCCAAGGAAGGCGTCCTTAAGCCAGGAGAGGATATAATGGCTGTTCTTGTAGCAGGCGATACAAGAGACCACGTCTTTCCTGTGCTTCAACAACTCGTAGACGCCATCAAGGATGAAGTAACCCAAAAAAAAGAAACATTCGACTATTCAGGTACTTAGACCGAAGATTGAAGGCTTTTAGGGATATGCAGCCATTGTTTTCTCATTTCGATAAGCAGGGGAAGGTCACAATGGTTGACGTCTCGGAAAAGCCTGTCTCAACGAGGGAAGCAATCGCTGTTGGCGCTGTTTTAATGCAACACGATACCCTTGAGATCATAAAGACCGATCGCGCGGCAAAAGGAAACGTCCTCGAAACCGCCAGAATTGCAGGCATTATGGCTGCAAAAAAGACATCAGAACTTATCCCGCTATGCCATCCTGTCGCCATCACTCATCTGGATATCGATTTCATCTTAGACCAGACCGCTTCAGCCATTAATATCCAGGCAACGGCCAAGTCAACAGGGCAAACAGGGGTGGAGATGGAAGCCCTTGTTGCCGTGACTGTTTCCGCGCTTACAATATACGACATGTGTAAATCGTACGATAAACAGATGACCTTGCATGATATAATGCTTGTAAAAAAATCAGGAGGGAGGAGCGGCGACTTTGTCAGAAAAAAAAATTAAAGAGATGCGGGTCTCTTATCCTTACCATGTATGCGAATACTCAAACAGCTCTTTTCAAAAGACCTTAATTCACGCCATACAAGAGGTGCCTCTATTAATCCATCTCAATGATCAACACATTAAAACCCTGCTCTGTACAGGAAAACACCCTAAAGCCCTTGCCATAGGCTTTCTAAAATCAGAAGGGTTTTTATCTGAACAAGTAATGCCCAACAAAATATACATAAAACGAGAAACAGACAGTATATACGTATATATACACACAACTATTAATCCATTATCAAAGCCTTCTGCGCCTCGTCCCATATCATCCCTTTTGTCAACCCTGCCTATGAAGAAAGGCCTGACTGTTTCAGCAGAACAGATCATAGCCCTAATGGACATGCTGGACAAGAGATCTCGCCTTTATAGAAAGACCGGAGGATGCCACAATGCCTCACTCGCCTTGGCTGACCGGCTCCTCCTTTTTTACGAAGACCTGGGACGGCACAACGCCATTGATATGATCCACGGGGCATGCTTCCTGGAAAAAACAGACACGTCGGACAAGCTCATTGTAACAACAGGCCGCATCAGTTCAGAGATACTTATAAAGGCGGCGCGTATAGGCGTGCCGATACTTGCGTCGTTATCCGCAGCAACAAGTCTTGCGATAGATCTGGCCGTTAAAATAAAAATCACCCTTATTGGCTATGTCAGGGGTGAAAGCATGGTTATATACAACCATGCTAACAGGATTATAGGTATTTAGACTGAAGGGTGAAGACCGAAGGTTACAAATCATCTCGAAAAACCTTACAGCTTCAGCCTTCAGCCTATTCACCTAAAATTTACAATATCTCTTTGCTTTCACAAAAAAATATGATGTAATTATATAGAAATATCTGGCCGATAGGCATTAAATAACCGTAACCGTTCAGGGGGTAATATATGGAACAAGAAATGAGGAAGAGCACAAGGATTAGAAAGGATTATGATCTTCAGCACGCCCCTTTAGGAAATCTTTACAAAATAGAAAAAAAACTTAGTATAGCCCGTTTGTATGATATAAGCTCCGGGGGAATCTCATTTGAGACTGACCAGGAGTGTATACCAGGAGAACACTGCTTGTTAAAAATCCGTTTTAAAGGTTGGGGGAAAAAAGAGGGGCATATTATACAATCTGATAATGAAAAAGAGTTTTTTTCAATGAAAGCTATTGCTGAGGTGTTACGTGTTATAAAAATACCTGAAACAGGGATGTATAAGGTCTCTGGTAAATTTATGGGCAGGATTGACTAAATGAGCAAAGGCTCTCTCCCTGAAATACGACTTGAGCTGAACAGCGGCCAATTCAGAATACCAGCGTCAGACGCTGTATATGTAATCACTGTTCGCTCGATCGGAACAATATCAAAAGATATCGAACAGGTTATTCAGCATGAGCTTGCCTTAGAACAAGGTGAAAATATGATGTCAGAGGCATCTGTTCAGCCCCAGGCCTCACCCGATATCTACCAGACAGCCTCAACATATCTACTAGAAAAGCTCAATGATCTGGCCTCAAAAATTAATGCCGGAATAACGGGTTTATTGCCGGACGGAGGTTCTGAAGAAAGTAATGTCAATGGTTCTCATATACTTAAGGAAGCCGCAAATGCCTTGAATAAGGCAGCCTTGCAGGGTGGGAATTCAATCCAAAATATCAGGGAAAAAATCAATCTCATAAAAGAAACAACTAATCTTATTGCCGCAGAAGATAATAACAGCGCAAAGGCGATTGAAGCAGTACAAAAAGAAATTGAAGAACTCCATAAATCGGCAACCGCATTATCAACAACTTGCGCCACAAAAGAAACACCCCCTTCTCAGACTGAGACAGCCACTTCACTTTATGAAATAGAAATAGACGTAATCTTTCAGACACTCTATGAATTCTGCACCAATGAGGCTGTTAAAAAGCACCTAAAAGCCATACGCAGCGACAAGGCTGCCTTTGATAAACAACATTTCCTCACCACACTAAACGAATCGTTGCGAACTATAACGATCCAGGATCGTGTGGCAGACGTCCAGATAGTTTCAATACTCAACTCTCTATCCCAGGCCACAGGAAACGAAAAATACAAGGGGTTTTTGAAAAAGCTTGAGACGAACATACCTTCCCTCTTTCTTGAGGCAACTCTTCCTGTTGAGTTTACAATAACAAACCAGACGCCAAAACAAGGAAGCGCCTCCCCTGCTTCAGAACAATCAGGGGTTTCCTCCGCTGCTATGGGTGAACTCAAAAAATGCATCTCAGCCATTAAGATCGATCCTTCCATTCTTTCCAGACTCCAGACAGGATACATCATCAGCAAAGACAAAAAAGACCTTATTGCTAAAACAATCGGGAATACTGAAACATACCTTCCGTTTATCGAAGGCTTCATAGCGCTTATAAAAGACTCGTACCCTCAACTTCTTCAAGAGCTTGCCGGATTCTCAGATAAAATCAAGGGGGAAAAAGATGACGATGATACTCTCTCGTTTGACATTGGGGAAATACCTGAGCAACCAGCAGCGGCTGCCGGAGGCGATGAAAAAATTGAGCCTGTTGAACCAAAACAAGTTTCGAATGACGAGGCCGAAGCCATAATGGCTGATATTTGGGCGGCGAATAATAATGAGGCGGAAAGCGTCCAACCCGCGCCCGCTAATCCTAAAAAAGAAGAAAGCGCCGATAGCCAGACAGGGGGATCCGTACTGGATCAAGACATGATAAATAAGTTGCTTGAAGACGCTGGATTTTAATCGAAAGGTGGAACTAAAAAATGGATGAATCTCTTACTTATGCAGATGCTGGTGTAAATCTTAATGCAGCCAGCGCCTTTATAAAGGCGCTTAAACCATTGGCCAGGTCTACTTATAGGTCTGGAGTGGTTTCAGACATAGGCGGGTTTGGTGGATTTTTCTCCCTAAATCACGAAAAATACGAAAGGCCTGTCCTGGTAGCCGCTACAGACGGAGTAGGAACAAAGCTCAAAATAGCATTCATGACCGACAAGCACGATACCATCGGCATAGACCTCGTAGCCATGTGCGTAAACGATGTCGCTGTTCAAGGCGCTGAACCGTTATTCTTTCTCGACTACTTAGCTATGGGGAGGCTAGTCAACGAAAAAGCCGAAGCGATTATAAAGGGAATAGTGGACGGATGCAAGCAGGCAGAATGCGCGCTTATCGGCGGGGAAACAGCCGAAATGCCTGGGATGTATAATGAAAACGAATACGACCTGGCAGGATTTGTAGTTGGAGTTGTCGATAACAATAAGATAGTAGACGGCTCTGAGATAGGGGTCGGCCATGTCTTAATAGGAATTGCATCTAACGGACTTCACAGCAACGGCTATTCCCTGGTCAGAAAAGTATGCTTTGACAAGCTAAAGCTAAGAATAGACCAACACATAGATGAACTCGGCAAGCCTCTTGGAGAGGAGTTGTTGAAACCGACCTTAATATATGCAGAGACGATAAAAAATCTACTCAGAGACTTTCCAGTATACGGACTTGCGCATATAACAGGAGGCGGAATTGTAGAAAATCTCCCTCGAATTTTACCTAAGTCTTGCGCAGCGAGGATAACGAGAAAGAGTTGGGAGCAACCGCCAATATTTCATTTTTTACAGAAGGCTGGCAATATTCCCCAGGAAGAAATGCTCAGGACGTTCAACTGCGGAATCGGACTTATAGCAGTCGTATCCGCATCAGACGCTCAGGATATTATTTCTCGTCTTTCAGGGATGAAGCATAAGGGGTACATAATAGGCGATATTGTAAAGGCGCAACCGAACAGTTCTCAAATATTGATGGATTAAAGATCCGACCCCAGAGGGGTCGGCTTTGGTATAACCCCTATAAGGGGATAGTTTGCCTTGCTACCATAGGAAGCAAGGATGAGTTGCCCCCAAGCCTATTAAAATAATTTGAATTGATGAGTCTGTTGATTTAGTCCCAAATAAACAATTTTCATGAAACCGAGTCGAATAAAATAAGGTAGTTAACCTTAAAATTGGACTAAATCAACGGACTCATTGATGCTGCCTCTCTTCCCTTTGCTCTTTATCTTACGGATGCCTTGTCTAGTTTTTTTGGGGTATTATTATACAGGGGAGTACCTCAAATTCAACGACCAACAGAACCTGCGAAGTATTCATTCGACAACAAGATTATTGAAATGATCAGAATACTAAAATATATACACGTGGTCATCCTATTAATAATATTGGGGTTGGTATCCATGCCTATTGTTTTATCTACAATGTATTTTATATAGAATTCTGTTGACGGTTCTTTTTTGAGCAGTTTTTTTATTTTCCACTGTATATCTGTGACAAGGCAGTATCCAAAGCCACGAAACCAACCTAACCCATACCATGAAATCAGAATCAAGAATGAAAGAATAAAGTGGACAAGTCGCATTGTTTCAAACAACCAACCAACTAAAAAGAAAA
>JAZDIE010000009.1:0-19466 GCA_043805295.1 Pseudomonadota bacterium | reverse complement strand
AGCCGGTTGAGCCATGTTGGTTGCTTGTGCTGTATGGCGTCAAAAATGAATACTGATCTGATATCAATCCCTGATAAGTATGGCGAAGGAGATTATATTCTGGTCTTTGATCCATTGGGTGGGACAACCAATATAGATGTTCACATTACCATAGGCACAGTTTTTTCCATACTCAAAAGGGAGAAAAAAGGAGAGCTTGGCCTGATGACTCAGGTGCTGCAACCTGGCGTCAAGCAGATTGCGGCAGGCTATTTTTTATACGGATCGAGTACCATAATGGTTTATACAGCCGGAGAAGGAGTGCATGGCTTTACCTTGCAGCCAAGTATTGGAGAATTTTTGCTTTCCCATGAAAACATCAAAATTCCGGCAAAAGGCAAGACCTACAGCGTGAACGAAGGAAATTATTATTTCTGGGACGAAAAGATTCAAAACGTTGTGGAATATTTTAAGTCCCCTGATATGAAAAGCGGCCGTCCATATACAGGAAGGTACACCGGATCGTTTGTGACTGATTTTCACAGGAATCTTCTTAGGGGCGGCATATATATATATCCGGCAGATTCCAAGGATCCCTCAAGGTATCATGGTAAGATCATGCTAATGTGCGAGGCGAATCCTCTCGCGTTCATTGCCGAGCAGGCAGGCGGATACGCAACTACTGGACTAAAGCGAGTCATGGACATTCAGCCTGAACATCTCCATCAAAGGGTGCCCCTTATTATAGGAAGCAAAGATGATGTGAAGTTCGCGGAAAGTATTATCCAGGAAAAACGGTAGCAGAAGAAGCAGGTAATGTGAATATGTCAGACAAAAAACTTCAAGAAATATTGTCGGTTTTTGAGGGTAAAAAAGGCGCGCTGATATCCATTCTACAACGGGTACAGGACGAATATGGGTACTTGCCGGAGGCTGCGTTAGAGGAAATCGCCTCGTTTTTGAAGATGCCGGTGAGTCAGGTCTACAGCGTAGCTACTTTTTATGCCCATTTTTACTTATACCGCAGGGGCGACCATTTGGTGCGGGTCTGCGAAGGGACTGCCTGCCATGTCAGGGGGTCCAGAGATATTATGGAAACCGCAAAACATTGCCTTGGCATAAAGCAAGGAGAGACTACTGCTGACTATAAGTTCAGCCTTGATAGAGTGGCGTGCATGGGATCATGCGCAATGTCTCCTGTGGTAGTGCTTGACGAAGAGGTATACGGTAAAATGACGCCTCTTAAGCTGAAAAAGCTTATTGAAGAGAGTAAACAGGAAAGGCAAACCACAGAAGAATAGGGCGAAAGGTTACTAACTTGGCTCATATAAAAGACTTAAAAACCCTGCAACAGCTCAGGGAAAAGCTAGAGGCTGAAGAGCAGGGGGTGATCTGTGTTACCGTGTGCGGAGTGCCGGGGTGCGGCGCAGGCAGCGGACAAAAGATGTGCGATGCCTTCCTTGAGGCTATTCATGCGCACGAGGACGAAAAAAAGATTGTTGTTAAAAAGACCGGCTGCCAGGGTTTTTGCGAGAAAGGCCCAATAGTCACGATCAGACCCCAAAATATTTTCTACCATAGTGTAACCCTCGAAGACATACCTGAGATTGTAGAAAGCACCTTATTAAACAATAAAGTGGTCGAAAGGCTGCTTTACACAGACCCAGCCACAGGCAAGATCTGCGCCTCTTTAGATGAAGTCCCGTTCTATGCCAAACAGGTGAAAGTGGTGCTGCAAAACTGCGGAAGGATAGATCCTAACAATATAAAAGACTATATCAGGGTCGGAGGATATGAGGCGTCCGGACAAGTATTGAGCGGGTGGAGTCCTCAGCAGGTGATTGATTGCGTCAAAGAATCCGGCCTGCGTGGCCGCGGAGGGGCTGGATTTCCGGCTGGTCGCAAGTGGGAGTCCTCCCAAAAGGCGCATGGAGAACAAAAATATATTATCTGTAACGGGGACGAAGGGGATCCAGGGGCGTTTATGGACCGGAGCGTCATGGAGGGAGACCCTCACAGCGTGCTTGAGGGTATGATTATAGCGGGATACGCAGTGGGCGCAACCAAGGGGATCATATACGTAAGATCAGAATACCCTCTGGCAGTGCGTCACCTTACCACGGCGATCGCCCAGGCGAACGACCTTGGGCTTCTCGGTCAAAACCTGTTCGGAAGCGGTTTTGATTTCGAGATAGATATTGTAAAAGGCGCCGGAGCGTTTGTGTGCGGCGAATCAACAGCGCTTGTTATGTCCATCGAGGGTAAGCGCGGTTTTCCGAAGCCTATCCCGCGCGCCAATACCAGTATTTCAGGGCTTTGGGGTATGCCAACAGTGCTCAACAATGTGGAGACATTAGCCTGTGTCGCGCCTATTATATTAAAAGGCGGAAAATGGTTTAGCTCTATGGGCACAGATAAGAGCAAAGGCACCAAGGTCTTTGCGTTATCTGGAAATATCATGAACACTGGTCTTGTAGAGGTTCCAATGGGGACAACTCTCCGTGAGATCGTTTTTGATATTGGCGGAGGGGTAAGGGGGGGGCGCAAGTTTAAGGCGATTCAGACCGGCGGTCCATCCGGAGGGTGTATACCCGAACACCTTTTAGATTTGCCTGTGGACTATGAATCGCTTGCCAAGGCAGGTTCTATCATGGGATCAGGCGGGATGCTGGTCATGGACGAAAAAACCTGCATGGTTAATATGGCCAAGTACTTCCTCAACTTTGCTCAAAACGAGTCATGCGGCCAGTGCACCCTATGTAAATTAGGGACAAAACAGATGTTCGACATACTTAACGATATCACAAGAGGGAAGGGAAGACCCGGGGATCTGGATGTGCTGCTTGAGATAAGCGAGGCCTTAATAGAGGGGTCACTGTGCGGATTGGGCCAATCAGCTCCGAACTCAGTGGTGTCCACGATCAGATATTTTAGAGAGGAATACGAAGAACATATCCACGAAAAGAAATGCCGCGCTCTTGTCTGTACCGACCTTATTCACTATCGGATCAGAGAATATAAATGCAAGGCATGCACCCTTTGCGCCAAGTCATGTCCTGTAGACGCGATTATCGGCGCCCGCTGGCAGGTGCATGAGATAGATCAAAGCAAGTGTATAAGGTGCGGGACATGTATGGAAGTTTGTCCGCCAAAATTCAAGGCCATAGAATGTGTCTCAGGTAAGGCGACTGAGTAACAATTATCATAACTATTCAGGTGTATAGACTGAAGGCTAAATGGAAGGGGCGCCTTCCTTGTTTCTGCGACCTTTGGTTCAATCAGAGATCAATTATTCCTAAAAACCTTCAGTCTTAAGCCTATCCACCTGAATAATTACCTATTATCATATGTCTGATACTATCAAGCTTATTATAAACGATATTGATGTCACCACCAGGAAGGGAGTAACTATTCTTGAGGCGGCTGTGCAGGCGGGTATATACATACCCACGCTCTGTTATTGCCCTGACGTATCTCCGGGCGGGGTCTGTCGAATCTGCATTGTGCGGATACAAGGCCGGAAAAAGCTGCATCCTGCTTGCAGTACCCCTGTAGCCCAAGGGATGGTTGTTGTAACCGATAATCCTGAGATTGAGCGGATTCGCAAGGTAACCCTTGAGCTTATTTTAAGTGATCATGATTTTAATTGCCTGCTTTGCTCTAAGAATGGCTTGTGCCGTTTGCAGAAGTTAGTAAACAGAATCGGCTATGAGGAAGAGCGGTACGAGCGGCTTAATCATACAAAAAAGACGCTCTCTATAGATCAAAGCAACCCGTTTTTTGATTTTGATCCAAACAAATGCGTACACTGTTTGATTTGCGTCAGGACTTGTCGCGAGATATCCGGCACAAACGCTATAGACGTGGCGCAGCGCGGCTATGACCTGAAGATCAGCACATTTGGGAATAAACCGTTTAAAGAATCTGTGTGCGTTTCATGCGGAGAATGTGTTGAGAGATGTCCTGTAGGCGCGCTTATACCAAAGCAGGCGAGTCATCCGACAAGTGAGATCAGGACAATATGCCCGTATTGCGGCGTAGGGTGCGGATTATTGCTGGGCGTGCGCGGAATCGAAATAGTGCGGTCAAAAGGCGATCTCACTAATCCGGTCAATAAGGGTGACTTGTGTGTGCGGGGACGCTATGGATACAGGTTTGTTAATCATATAGACCGGCTTTCCGAACCTTTGATCAGGGCGTATGACGCGCTTGAGCAGGAGTCTGCTGCTTATGTTCACGAATCGTCAGGAGATGACAGGCACGTGACATCGCCTATGATTAAGCGGGAAGGTAAGTTTGTAGAGGTCACATGGGGACAAGTACTTAAATACGTTGCAAGCACGCTATCCCATTACAAGGGGGATCAGTTTGCGGCCATTGCGTCGGCAAAATGCACAAACGAGGAAAACTACTTATTTCAAAAATTCACCAGGGCGGTTATGCAGACCAATAACATTGACCATTGCGCGCGTCTTGGGCACTCTCCTACTGTAGCAGGGCTTTCCGCCAGCTTTGGAAGCGGTGAGATGACTAACTCGATCAGCGATATCGGAAAGGCTGCCTGTATATTTGCTATAGGAACTAATACTACTGCCACGCATCCGATCATCGCAAGGGCGATATTACGTGCGGTGCGGAACGGAGCGAAGCTTATCGTGGCTGATCCGCGCGAGATTTCGCTCAGCCAGGCCGCCCACGTCTGGTTGAGGCATTATCCTGGAACCGATGTCGCGCTTTTAAACGGTATGATGCGGGTCATGCTGGATGAAGGATTAATTGACCGCGGTTTTATAAAAGAGCGATGCGAAGGGTTTGAAGAATTTGAAGCATTGATAAAAAATTTCAATCTTGACATAGCAGAAGAGCTGACAGGGGTTTCACAAGACGATATTGCGGTTGCTGCGCGTATGTTTTCCGCCAATTCTCCTGCCATGATTTTATATGCCATGGGAATTACCCAACACTCTCACGGCGCTGACAATGTCAGAAGCATCGCCAACCTTGCGCTTATTACAGGTAATATTGGAAAACCAGGAAGCGGAGTAAGCCCTTTGCGCGGCCAGAATAATGTGCAGGGCGCATGCGATATGGGCGCGCTCCCGAATGTTTTCCCAGGGTATCAGCGGGTCGATAATGAAGATGTGCGTAAAAAATTCGAGGGGATATGGGGGTATGATCTCAACCCTCTGCCTGGCTTGACTCTTACCGAAATGTTTGAGGCGGCGCATGTTGGGAAGATAAAAGCTATGTACCTGATAGGAGAAAATCCGGTCGTAACTAATCCTAACAGTAGCTTTGTTGAGAGAGCGATTTCCAGCCTTGAGTTGTTTATAGTGCAGGATATTTTTTTGACTGAGACTGCCCGCATGGCTGATATTGTGCTTCCAGCAACAAGCTTTGCTGAAAAAGAAGGCACATTCACTAACACCGAACGCAGGGTGCAGCGGGTTAGAAAGGCGATAGACCCTGTGGGAGGCTCTCGGCCTGATTGGATGATCATAGAGGAGATAGCGCAAAATATGGGGGCAAAGGGGTTTGATTTTTCCACCACACAGGCGATTATGGAGGAGATACGTTCAGTAACGCCTGACTACGCAGGGATTACTTATGAGAGGATAGACAAGACTGGCATTCAGTGGCCGTGTCCCAATATTGATCATATAGGCACGCCGTATCTCTATGCCGAGAGTTTCAGCACACCGAGCGGTCGGGGCCATATTGCCGCAGTGCACTATCGACGTTCTTTCGAGGTTGTATCAAACGAATACCCGCTTATATTAACTACCAGCAGAAACATGTTTCACTATCATTCTGTCTTATCCCGTAAAGTGGAGGGGTTAAATGCGCTTAGAGGCGAAGAGGAGTTGGAGATCAACCCGGCTGACGCGGCTGGGCTTGAGATTCAGGATAGTGAGATTGTAATAATCTCTTCAAAACGCGGGAGCATCAAGGCAAAGGCAAGGCTTACAAAGGTTGTTCCAACAGGCGTTGTCTCCATGAGCTTTCACTATCCGGAAACCCGCACTAATATTATTACCAGTAAGGCGTTGGATCCTCTCTCAAAGATTCCGGAGTTTAAGGTGTGCGCAGTCAAGGTTGAAAAAGAGGTCTCAGACTCAATCGGCCGAGATAGCGTCAAGTGGGGCGCGCGCAGGAAGCGGTAATTGATCTACCTGGGCACATCGTAGAAAAAACCATTAGCAGCCTTTTCATCCCTCCCTTGAAAAATTTTATGAGTCAGCCTGGGGTTTTTTAGAATATACCAATCTCCGAATATGTCGAACTTGCGGCAGGATGTCATGATGTGAGCCTTTGTTATTGTAGCTAACCGCTTCCTTTTAGTCTTTCCGTATATCCGTAACCGTCTTGCGAAATCAATGTCTTCCACGCTCACGAGTGACTCGTCAAAGCCCTGGATAGCCTCAAAGTCAGACCTGAGGCACCAAAAAAGGCCGCCTGAAATAACACGATGCATCAAAATAACAGGAAATATCAAGAGTATTGTAGAGATGATGCCGAGCGATAGCCGTTCGGGATACATCATAACCCCGCCCCCGATATATCTGCCTGATCGGATAAACCGGTCTATCTCTGTAAGCATGTTAGGACTCATCCAACTGTCCGCATCAATTGTAACGATTATATCCCCGTGTGCAGCCTTTGCTCCGGCATTGCGAATCATAGAAAGGTTTTTACTGTCATTCCTTACGATAACCGCCCCGTAGGATTTTGCAATTTCTTCCGTACGGTCAGTGCAGCGATTAAGCGATACCACTATTTCTATCTCTCCGGCAAAGGAACGAGCCGCTGCACGGATGGATTTGAGGCATCTTACAATAAACCGTTCTTCATTTCGAGCTGGTATGATGATTGAAAATCTCATGGTCTGGCTTGATCCTTCATTCATTTCTCATATTTTATGAGAAACGCCACATTAGCATTCTCCATAGGGGTTAACATTGATGTTACATCATTGTATTGAGGAGTGTACCAGGGTACTTTTGAAAAATATTCCTTCATTTCAGGCGATTTGAATATGCATGAATGCCTGGCGAATATCTCATTTTTTATAATTCTTATCTCAGATGGATTAATTCCATTGATATCCTCAACCGTTAAGAGTCTAGTGGAACCTTCTGGGTATTTGCCCCATATAAGAGGATTGATTGAAAGTTTAACAGTGCCTGTCTGTGCCGACGCCTTCCCTATGCTAATAGCAGGAGATTTGACAGCTTGCACAGACTTGTCTGATTCCAAGTAAGGTTTGACAGGCTCTGTCTGCGTTGGAATAATCCCGCCAGATTCCGGCGTAATAGGCTTGACTGCTTCAGTAGGCGCAATATTGCTATCAGGCGCAACATGCTCAGGCGGATTTACTGGAGGCGACGGCGGTGGCACAGCCGGCAAGTCTGCTTTTGGTGTTTGAGGTGGCGTGGATTGGGCAACCTTGCTTGCTTGTTCTTCTACCTGAACATTGAGGTTGTTTTGTTCGTTTTTATCTCTTGTAAAAAACCAATATCCGCCAGATAGCGTAACACATAGCGCAACGCCAATAATCAGATAACTGATATTAAATTTCGATTTATTACTGAAAACAAAAGACGGTAAATTATCATCTGGCAGGTTATCATGCGGCAATGAAGGTGGCTGTTCTGGAAGAGTGTTCGATTGCTGAGCATACGGCTTTCCCATAGCCCTGAATAAAAGCACATCCACATTTTCATCTGTGGTTGTATTTTCAGTATGTTTCGTCGGTAGGGAATCAGGTTCTTGTTCTGAAGGGGAGTATTGGTCAATTTTTGATTCTGGTGTTTCGAGGACGCTGTCAGCTTTAGAAGTGTTTTCAATAGGTGGCGAGGTTTTGTTGGTGATATAATCCAAGTTTTCGTCAGCAGGGAACGCTGTATTAACAGCATTATTAGTATACCCGGTATTTTCATATGTTTCTGGTTCTACTATTATGGGATCAGGTTTTTGTTCTGAAGGGGAGTATTGGTCAATTTTTGATTCTGTTATTTCAGGTATAGAGTCAGTTTGGGAAGTGTTTTCAATAGGCGGCGAGGTTATGCTGGTGATATAATCCAAGGTTTCGTCAGCAGAGAACTCAGTATTAACAATATTATTAATATGCACAGTGTTTTCATACGTTTCCGTTTCCGCCAGCAGGAAATCAGGTTCTTGTTCTGAAGGGGAGTATTGGTCAATTTTTGATTCTGGTGTTTCGGGGATACTGTCAGCCTGAGGAGTGTTTTTTGTTGGCAGAGAAGTTTTGCCGGTAATATAATTTAAAATTTCGTCAACATCAAACTCATTATTAACAATATCTTCATTAACAATATCTTCTGCATCTTTAACGGCTGAATGGCAAGGCGGCGAATTATAAGCCTCTATGTCAATTATTTTTTTGTCAGTGTTCATTTTTTTACTCTTTAATCATGCCTTTGTGTGTTTTTTGATATCCTTGACTAATTTGTGAAAAGTTCATATGCCGCGCACAGGTAACGGGATCTGAGCCGTTGGGCTTATTCCCCGCGGCCATCGCCTTTGCCTAAGCTTATAATAATATATCGGCTGTTTTTTATTAAAAAGTAGGTAATCGTTTAAGGAAATTAAGGTATTTTTTTACGAATCAATCAGATCTAAATTAGAATGGGTCTGTTTTACCTGATACATAAACGCCTCAAGCCGGGTGATCCCTCCGGCCTCTGACTGGCCGTCGTATGCCATGTTTAGAAAAGGTATCCTGCCATTATCTTCCGCGCATCGTTTCAGAATGGCGTTTGCTATTGTGCCGGGCATACAGGCAAAAGGAATAATATTCAAAATCCCTGATGCGCCTTTTTCTATATAGTCTATGGTCTTGCCCACGCTCAGGATCGCTTCTCCCCGAAACGCGCGGTGCAGATAATGCCTGGCGTTATAAACTATTTTTAATATCTCAGGGTCTTTGGCCGTTCGATAGCCTTTTCTGCCAAAATAGTCTATTCCAATAGAATGTTCGTCTATTTTCTGGATGCGATCTGTTAAGAATGTCCTGAGAAATGACCTGATATCGGGCCGCATCAGGCTCCTGTCCATGGCGACAAAGTTGATGTACAAGAGCCATTCAGACACAGTAGGGAGCCAGACCTCTCCTCCCAGCGATTCCACCTTTCTTATCACGTCTTCATTGGCAAACCGGTTCGCTCTGGTATATATCTCTCCCACAATTCCGACAAGGGGCCTTCTTTGCGCACTGTTCAATGACAGGGAGTCAAAGGCATCTCTTGCGCTTGCCAATGCCTTTGCAAGCGGTCTTCTTTTTTCTATCGCCTCAGTCACATTTTTTAATGCGTATTGATAGACCAGATCAACCTCGCCTGCTTTTTTTTCATATGGCCGCCATCTTCTTAGCTCTTTTCCCAGCAGGTCTATTGCGACCATCCCTTTCCAGCCGATCCTCGCAAAGTCCTTATCCATCATTCCAAGCTCTTTATAAAAGACCTCGCTTTGTGTGGGCGCATATATGGGCACATCCTTATACCCCAGCCGGTCAAGTATGAGTCTGTGGAACCGGTGGTATTGTCCAAACCGGCACGGCCCTGTTCCTGAAGGCATGAAAAAAGCTGATTGGCCTGGATCAAACCCTTTCTGTTGTACGCGCTTTGCCATATCTCCGGTCGTCAGGATGCATGGATAGCATTCCTTTCCTGATGTAAGCCTTCGGCCAAGCTGGAGCGATTCTGTGTCTGGTTCAGGGAGCGCCTCTGAATCGATCCCGCACGCCTTAAATGCCGCTGCCACAGCGAATGCGTGATCTGACATGGCTGGCACAAAGACAATGCGGGGTTTTTTTGCCTTTGACTTTTTCTTGCTTACGATAGACTCTGGAAGCGGATCGGCCTTTTTTGTGGGCGCGTAATTTTTCAGGCTGTCGAGAAACGCCTCCAGCCTGGTCACGGCCCCCGCGTCTGCGCTGTGTTCGTCTATTTCTATATCAAGGTAAGGTTTGCCTTGTAGCGCGTCCTGGAAAAAATGGGATATGAACGAGTCAGGGCCGCATCCAAAGTTGGTGATATAAACCGCGAACAATCTTGGGTCTTGTGCGATCAACCGGCCTGCTGCCATGATCTTTTGCCCAAACCTCCAGTAATGTTCTTTTGCATCGGCTGTGTCACACATTGTATCGAGCGGAAGAAAATCCATTGGAATGGCCTGAACGCCTAATCTTTTTAACTTTTGCGGTATATTAAGGTTTATGCCGGGGTCATATCCGTTGTACGGCCTGCTCACAATGACTAACGCCTTTTCATCTTGCTTTAACCCTGAGACTATCTCCTGTCCCCTGCACGCAATCCGCTGATAAAAACGCGCCTGCGCTGTTGCCGCTGCCTTTGCCGCGTCGCTGATTTCATGATGTGAAACGCCCAGCAGTCGCGCCATTTGTTTTAGCCCATGTAGAAGTCTTTTTTTGCCTCGGCCAAAGTATAATACCGGACGGATAATACGGGTTCCGTGCTTTTTAAAGTCTATGGCTGAGCAGATAGTATAGGTAAGAGTCTGAGCATAAGGACATAAATAGCTGTAAGGTATATCAGGGGAAGGTTTTTCCATGTCCACAATATGCGGCAGGAATATGGTGTCAATCCCATTATCCATCAGGTTGATTACATGACCGTGCGCGACCTTGATCGGAAAACACGGCTCAGTCACCATCCCTTCGACCCCTTTTCGGATCAGTTCTTTGTTGGTTTCTCCAGATACAATAGTTGAATACCCCAGGGATTCAAAGAAGGTAATCCAGTAAGGCATCAGCTCAAGAAAGAACATTCCCCTGGGTATGCCGATTTTACCCCTGTCTCCCTTGCGTGTTACTTCCTCAAAAGGAGTTTTAAGGAGCCATGCTTCCCGCTCTTTAAAGAGATCAGGCAAGGTCGAGGTTTCACTAAGCTGTTCCTGTTCGTAACGTTCGCACCTTCCTCCATAATACATGGGTCTTTCTTTTTCCACAGTCATTTTTCTGATCTCGCACCGGTTCGGGCAGTGACTGCATTCAAACGACTTGATGGAGTATTGAGCTTTGCTAAGTTCAAACCCCTTAAACCTGCTTTTGTCCCACACACGCTCTTTCATGGCAATGATCGCCGCGCCTATAGCGCCAGTGACATCGCAATGCTCTGGCACAGCGATCCTTTTGCCAGTCAGTTTTTCAAACGCGGCCACGATCCCCTTATTCTGGGCAGTGGCCCCCTGGTAGAAAATACGGTCGCCTACTGGTCTGTTTTCCACTACCCTGTTCAAGTAGTTTTCGACGATAGAGTAGCTAAGACCAGCCACCAGGTCTTCTCTTGAACAGCCTTGCTGCTGGTGATGTACAAGGTCTGATTCCATAAAGACCGTGCATCGCTCGCCCAACCTGACAGGGTCTTTGGCCGAAAGGGCGAGACTACCGAACTCTTCTTTAATGGAAATACCCAGCTTTTCTGCTTGTTCTTCAAGAAAAGATCCGGTTCCAGCGGCGCAGACCTTGTTCATGGTAAAATCCACTACTACTCCGCCCCTGAGCTGTATATATTTAGAGTCCTGGCCGCCTATTTCAAATATAGTGTCTACTTCAGGGTCTATCACTGCCGCTGCGGTGGCCTGCGCAGTGATCTCATTTCTAACAATGTCTGCTCCGATAAAATTTCCTGTCAGGTATCTCCCTGATCCGGTAGTCGCTGCTCCGATCACTTTCACCTGCTCCGCCCACTCGGCGCCTATTAGGGCAAGTCCTTTTTGCACTGCCTCTATAGGCCGTCCGGCAGTCATTATATACGCCTTTGCTATCAGATTTTTATCTGATCCGATCAATACTACATTGGTGCTTATAGAGCCTACATCCACGCCTAAGTAAACCTCTATAGTGGCATCGCTATTAGTATGCCACATAGGCGGCACAGGACGGGCGGCATTGCAATATGCCGGTTCTGGTTTTGAAAGCGATAAGGGTTTAAGGCGTTGAGAAATTGTTGATTTGCAATTCAAAAAGGCATTCAGCGAGGCAAGCCCTGGGAACGGCATTCTTTTGGTTTTGTCTTCCATGCTTATTAGCACAGCGCCGATTGCGGCCATGGAAAAGAAATGCCTGGGTATGATAAATGCTCCGGGATGGATCCCGAGTATAGACTCAAACGCCCTCCGCACGCCTGGGTTAGCCGCCACCCCTCCCTGGAACGCGACAGGAGGCTCTATCTTTTTACCCTTGCCGATATTGCTTTTTAAGTTGCGCGCCATTGCAAAGCATAGCCCTGCTATTATCTCATAGTCAGGCGTGGCCGCTTGCTGAAGATGGATCATGTCGGTCTTTGCAAATACGCTGCACCTTCCGGCAATCCTGGGCGGCACCTCAGACTTTAGAGCGAGCGCCCCGAACTCTTCAATGGAATAGCCGAGTCGGCTCGCTTGCTGGTCTAAAAACGAGCCGGTTCCAGCGGCGCACATCGTGTTCATGGCAAAGTCTTGCATTGCAAGCATGCCAGGTTTTTTTTGTTCCACCAGGATAAGCTTTGAATCCTCTCCACCCATCTCTATTATTGTCTTTACATCAGGGTGAAAATACTCAATAGCCTTTATCTGTGCTATGACCTCATTGATAAACATGCCGCCGCATTGGGCTGCGAGCTGGGTTGAGCCTCTCCCTGTAAGGGAAAACGAGATAATCTGTTCAGAATGGATTTTAGTAAACAGAGATGACAAGACGTTTACTGTTGTCTTGACAGGCTCTCCCATTGACCTGACATAACTCTCGAACAGGATGTTTTTTTCTGTATCAAGGAGCACGGTTTTGACGCTTACAGAGCCTATGTCAATACCCAGATGAAGGGGCTTAGAAGTCAACATTGTTTTTGTCTGCCTCATCGGCTGGAAACCAGTGGATGCCTGGATCGGGGATGGTGTGCGGGGAGTCGGGATGCAGAGGCATATACTCACACCAATAGCCGTTTGTTTGCTGTTACAACCGGAATTCCTTGACCACCAAAATCACTATCATCCGTGACCAATTTAAATCCTCGCCTTTTGCACAACGCCACAATAATCTGATCGTTGAAATCGGAATCCCCTGCTGCATACTCATCAATCAAATTATTTACGTTCATCGCTTCAAAGCCATTTTCAATTCGTGAGCAGTGATTCAGTACACGTTTAACATCTGCGGCGATATCTTGCGCTATGGCCTTGAAATCCGTGCTTTTACGAAATTGCTTGAAGTAGTTGTGCGGTTTATCCATGATATTCCATTTTAACCTTGCGTACGCGTTAATGAATTCTGAAACAATCAGGACATCAATATAGATACGGCACTGAGCGGAAAGAATTTTTGCGAGCGCTTGTGAATAGGTTGCCACCCTCGCATCTCTTGGCTTTTGCGGACCATAGGCAAATAGCCATACATTGGCGTCCACGAACAGTTTATCTTCGGATTTGAAATTATAGTTGTTCACTGCCAACGCCTTATTCGTCATAGGTATCATCCCCCAGCATGTTCCTAACAGCCTGGTCGAATTTCCGCGGGTCTTTGAAGTATTGCTTGGCCGTTTCTACCACCCGCTTCAGTAGCGCCAGATCATCCGGCTGCATATCCTGTACCTTGAGCAAGGCGCGGATTTGCTCTTCGCTGAATTCCCCGTACAACTGACCAATGGCGGCATTCAAAAACGCCGAGGTTAGAGTGGAAACGTTGTAAAAGGAAAGCATTACGCTCCTGTTTTCTTTTAGGACGGAGGCAAGGCGCTCATATACCTTCTGTCCATCGCTGGAGGCGACGCACAAAGGGCTTCCAATTACTTCGAATATGGATATCATCACGTCTTTTTGCATAATAATTACCTCAAAAAATGTTTGCTGCGCTTAGCTCGGAAGCAAGCTTGTATGAATTTGTATCGGCTGTATTAATTTCCACTGTTACCACAGTTCAGGGAAACGGGTAATTTAATGATGCGGCGCTAGTTTTTCTATTCTCCCGCGTCTGACACAATATGGATATAACCTCCGTTCAGATCGATGAACTCACTGAGCAACTTGAGTCCCAATCCACCTGGCACCCGTCCACTCTTTTAGTTGTATTACGCCCCTCGGTAGCCCAATGAATAGCCGCCTCAGCCGAAAGGTTTAGCCCTGTATTGACCTTGATGTTCTGACGTATGCCGACGCCCAGATCGGCTACCGAAAAATCGAGCCGGTTTCGCTTTGGGAAAAACTGCCCACAACTGAATATACCAAGCTTGGTATGAGAATGCAGTACGGCATTGCTGAAAATTTCAAAAATACTCTCTCGGAATTTTTTTAGCAACCCCTGTGACATGGTTGGCATCTCGGCGCGGTGAATCAACTCTCTTTCGATGTAGTCGGCAAAGTACCTATCGTCTTTGACATCGAAGCGTTGATAGGGAATGGTTGTTCCCCAACGATCCGGTATTTGTTTCCGACCATAATGACTAAGAAAGCCATTTTTTAACAGGATTTCTTCGACATTCGGGCGAATGTTGGTCAAGCTGATTGTGTTTAGTCTCTCCCCCAGACGATAAAGAATCGATCCGAATGCCGCACACATTTCGGCATCAAACCAACTGGTCTTGCCCATATCGATATCGATCTTGTCAAGGAGGCAACTCTTTGTTTCTGACTCCAGAGTAACCAACGCCTGGAAACCGGAATCGTCATGCCGAATCACGGGCAGAATCAGTTTCATACCCACACCGCCACAATGGTCATGGTGTTGTTAAAAATATCCACTACCTTCGTCACGTCTTCTTTCCTGCTTAAGGGGCTTAGAATTCAACATTGTTTTTGTCTGCTGCGTTATATTTTGTTTTTGTATTCCCTGAAGCCATTAATCAACTGCTGGAATGACGTGGGCTTGTATTTTTCAAAACTTTCCTGGTCCACATACATAAAGTCATATGCTATGTCTGATTGCACCCTGTTGATGTCCTCGCACCACTGCGCAAGCCGGTACATTTTTTGCGGCACATCCAGGTCTTCCTGCCCTTTTGTTTCGACAATTACAATGCGCTTGCCGGACAGCTTGACGATGAAATCAGGGTAGTAGTTGGAAATGTCGCCATTAGCGTTTACATAGTCCAACTTAAAATGAACGGCCAGGTAGTTCTTAGCGTAAGAGGCTACATCGTTGCAATCTTCCAGGAATGCGGCAAACCTAAGCTCAAGCTCGCTGTCGCCAATAATGCGGTTGAATACGCTTTTTTCAGGAACAAGGCATTCTTGATTCTTGGCTACAAAGGGGCGTGTATGCCGCAGTTTGATAGTGTCGCGGATTTCGGCGTCTCCTTTATCGTGCACAGTGAGCGCATTGACTGCTTTTTTGAACGTCTCAATCAGTGTCTTGGCTGCGGCTGGTTCCGATAGGTTTCGCAAGGCATTGGCGCTTTCCAGTTCCACCTCCTTGCCGAACAACCGGCTCTGCACAAACGCCTTGACCTTAGGGTAAA
Organism: Pseudomonadota bacterium; assembly: GCA_043805295.1. Classification (GTDB taxonomy): domain Bacteria; phylum Desulfobacterota; class Desulfobacteria; order Desulfobacterales. The sequence continues at coordinate 4,017 of JAZDIE010000009.1, read as the reverse complement.
GCGCGTCATACCCGCTGAACAGCCTTAATTCCTTCATGATGGTCTGCGCAAAATAGCCGATTGCGCTGCGATAATCCGCCGCGCCAGCACTGTCCATAATAGTCGTGTGGGTGATCTCTCCTGTGGTTATGTCCTTGAACACGATTTCCCGCTGCTCCTCTTTGCTGAACTGCTGATACTTAACCGGCTTAAAATCCAGCACTTCGGTATTCAGGTCAGCCAGGTTCTTATACTCCCGATAGATACGCGGCGACAACACGGGAATTTCAATGTCCAGCGCGTCAATGTCCTTCTTCTCGTTCTCTTTGTCAACTTCGACCACCAGCGGAGTTTTTGGCCCTGTCCCTTCTCCCATCGCCTTACGCTCCAAAACTACTCCTTCGGCCTTGATGGACTCTACGAAATCCATAAAGGCATCAGTTCCGATTACACTGACATATTCTTCCAGTCCGCCGGGGTACATCTTGCGCAGGCCGCGTCCCAGGGTTTGTTCGGGCAGGATGTTGCTTTTGGCGGAATAGGCGCGCAGGCCCACGATGGTGGTGACATTTTTCACGTCCCACCCTTCCTTAAGCATCAAGACCGAAACAATTGCCTTGTAAGGACTTTCAGCGCTGTCAATTTCGTTTGCCTGTTTGCGTAGTTTCTCCAGTTCGTCCTTATCCTTGCCTGTGGCTGCTTCGGAAATCTCGCCGTTGTTTTTGGTGTGAATGACCAGCACGGCTTCTTTATCGGCAAATTCCGGATAGGTGTTTCGCAGATACGCGGCTACGTCGTCGCAGTTGCGCGTGTCATCGGTCATCACAAATAGGATCGCCTTTTTGCCCATTTTTTCGTGTTCAGCGTAAGCCTTGCGCCACTCAATCACGCCCAGATGGATATAGTCAGCGTATTTCTCAGTGTACTTTGCGCTTTGCCGTTCAATGATTTTTGTGCGGCTCGGCACGTCGGGCAAGACAGGATGCTTCACCACGTTTTGCCAGATGGCTTCGACTAAAGGGTAATCGGCCACAGTCTGCACAAAAATAGCGCCGTTATTGTGCTTGGGTGTGGCGGTTGTATCCACCTGCATGGAAAGAGTCGCCCCCTTTTGTTTCAGCCGGTTGTGGATGTCTTCGATTGCTTTGAACCAGGCCATGCGCGGGTCATGAATATGGTGCGCCTCGTCATTCAACACCATTAATTCGTCGATATCGCGGACGATCATTCCCAGGTCTACCTTGGAATCTGTAGTCGCGCCGGTGGGTCGTTTGCCCAGGAAATAATCCCGCATGTCTTCATCATCAGGGGAAGGAGGGATGTCTTCGCCTGAATAGACACGGTGGATATTTGTCAGAAAGATGTTGCCTGTAGGCCTGGTGACACGCACCTCATCCTGCTTGTGCAAGGTTAGTTGAAAATCGTCCCGCCAGTTTCGTCCGTCAAATCCGTTATCCGGCAAGGTCGGATCGGAAAAGAATATGCGCAATCCCTGAAAATCCCGGTAAACCCTGTCCAACACGATGATATTGGGCGTGATGACCAGAAAATTTCGGGCTAGTTGGGAATCAGGCTCATAGAGTTTGTGAAAGAAGCTCCAGGCAATGGCAAGGCTCATCACCTTGGTCTTGCCTGTGCCGGTTGCCATCTTGATCACGAACCGCCGCCACGTTTCGTCAAACATACTTCCTGATACAAGGTCGCTTGCGTCGAAGCGCATTAGATCGTGTTTGTCCTTAACTTCTACTACATCGTAGAGGTAGACTATCGTCTCCAGCGCCTCGCGTTGGGCGAAGTAATACTGAAATTCGGCTATCGTGCCGTCGGTCTTTTCCAGCATGTGCGGGGTATTAAACCACCAGTTGAGCAGGCTCTTGCTCGTGTCCGCCGCGCCCGCATAACCGCTATCGCGGAACTCCTTAACTTTTTTGCGTAGCTGCGCCACAAGCGGCGGCATAAGTTTGTCCATAGTGGTTTCCCGCAACGCCTCATCAGCCGGAAACCAGCGGATGCCCGGGTCGAGGATGGCGCAGGGCGATTCAGGAAAATTGGGATGTAAAGCCATTATTTGCCATCCTTTTCATCCGCAGATGTCGCAGATTCCCGCAGATTATGGACTAATCTTTTGTATTGGAGACTTTTCGCACCGAAATTGATTAGCAAGCCTCGGTTTATGTGGGTGGCTTTCAGGTAGTTGATAAGCTGAGCCTCTTCTATTCCGGAAATTTGCCGGAGCGCTTTCAATTCTACGATTACTTCACCGAAACAAACAAAATCGGCTTGATAGCTGGCGTTAAGCGTCTTCCCTTGATAATATACCAAAATCCGTTTCTCTCGCTCATACGGAATTTTACGCAACTGGAACTCACGTTCTAATGCTTCCTGATAAACCGCCTCCAAGAAGCCATTGCCCAACTCGTTATGAACCGCCATCGCAGCTCCGATAATCGTATAGGTGTGCGGATCTCGATTCATGGAATTATCTGCGTTCATCTGTGTAATCTGCGGATTCATATTTTCGCCTCGATAATCGTCATGGTGTCATTACCGAAGATGTCCACCACCTTGACCGCGATCTTGCGCCGGCCCGGCTCGCATTCATGGAACACGCTTTTTAATTCCAGTGACCGATCTTTCTTGGTGCGGAAGCTTTGCCACTCGTTTTCAAAGATGTAATCTCCAGTCCACTGCTCTTCCCACTCTCTGTTTTCAGGGTTCTGGACGCGGATGATTTCCCGTTTGCTCTCGAAGTTGAAATCCACAGCCCAGTAATCAATCCAGTCTGTCCAGTGCCGGGTGAGTACGTCGCGGGTTACGATTCCATGCGCGTCCTTGCTTACCTTCACGATCTGACCTTTTTCCACTACGATTTTGCTGCTTTTGTTTTTAATAGCGGCCTCGGCTGAGGCGATGGACTCCTGCGAGTAGAAGACCGAAAAATCAGTCAGTTCTACGGCTACGCTGCATGCGCGTTTATTGGCTTTTATTAGCGGTTTGACCTCGATATAGGAAACATCGTGGAACACGACCTGGTTTTTTTCTACTGCACGCTTGTCGAACACCTCGGCGGGGATGTACTTAGGCGCAATGTCAATTCCTTTGCTTTTCGCCTCGTCCAGCACATTCGGGAACAATCCCATCTCGAACTCAAAGCCCAGGATGTCCACTCTGGTGATGTGCTTTTTGCGGCATTCCAGGATGACCTCTTCTACAAACAGCCGCATCACCGGCAGGTTCACCGGCCCAACTGCCACCAGTCGCCCTGCTTTTTTGCCATGAAAGCAGGCGAAGTTTTCCACCTTCTCCGCACGGTATGCCTTCAGGATCAGATCAACAAAGGCTGCTTCTTTTTCTTCGGTTATACGCCGGGCAATCTCCGCTCTCTGTCTGTCCGCAGATGACGCAGATTTACACAGATTATTTTTTTCTGAATCTGCGTTCATCTGCGTAATCTGCGGATTGATGCCGATGTAATGCTGGCGTTCGTACTTGCCCAGGTTCAATATTTCAAAGGCGCGGTAGTCCTTGCCTTCGGACTTGGGACTAGCAGGGGACGGGACTAGCAGGGGACGGGTATTGATTTATTGACATAAACTATCCCATCACCTTGAGTTGCTTTTTCTTCACGATTGTTTCGCCCCGTTTTGCCGATTGGCTAGCCGTGGGTTGTGAAATGCCAAGCCGTTTGGAAAGCTCCAGGGTGGCGATGCCAAGTTCCCGTGTTGCACAGTAACATAGTACACTACGAGCTTCAACCGTATTCGGATATCTTCCCTGTCGAGTAACGACATATTTGTCTATACCAAATAGGGTTGCCACCTGGCCAACCAGCCAATCAAAATCATAGCCCTTCGCCTGATAGTGGCAGTGACGTTCAAGTTGCTGTTGGCAGCTTTCTAAAACCTCTTGGACAAAATTGCCATCCCCCAGGATACGTTCATCTCCTTTAATTCGGTCGTTCGTTCCACGCAACGTTTTGGCAGAAACCCACCCGCCTAAGCTCCGCATTAAACCGCCGCCAACCAATTCAGGTCTTCT
>JAZDIE010000008.1:0-8422 GCA_043805295.1 Pseudomonadota bacterium | reverse complement strand
AAACGAAAAGATATTAGGTGTCAAATAACATTACCCATAGAAGAAGAAAACAATGACATATATGGTACAAATACAATAGTTGGCAAGCTCACCAATATAAGTAAAAAAGGAGGTAGAATAAGCAGCACAGCACCATTAATCCCGCCATATGTATTCTATATAAATCTTCCCCCTTGTTATTCTGAGAATCCCAATCAAGCCACTGGCATAAGAGTTCTAGGCGAATTGGCATGGAATCATATAATGGAACAAGGCAAAGAAAGATTTGTTTATGGTTTCACCTTTTCAGAAATAAGCCAACAAGGCAAAAAACTAATATCTGACATCATAGATTATGAATCTGCCAAAATTGCCAGAAAAACCAATACTACCACACAACCACAGATAAACTTGCACCGCGAAATGCACTCTTGCAATATGCAGGCAGTTGATTTAACTGTGGGGTGTGACCACGGATGTTTGTATTGTCATTTTGCAAAAGCTCACATAAATGATTTGCAAAAGGAGCACTCTTTGTATAAAGGTTCTCCGATACCAGTTGATATATCGCCCATTTATAGAATGGGAACATTCCCTAGAGGTGTAATATACTTAAGCCCTTCTAGTGACCCTTTCGGCAACTCTGCCAAGCGATTAACCCATAAACTTCTTGAATTTTTTCTTCCCAAAGGGATGAAGTTCGCCATCTCAACAAAAGCAATTATCCCCAATGAAACCTTGGAATTATTAGCAAAATATCTTAATCAAATAGAAATAGAGGTTGGAATCGCAAATCTTTCTCAGGAAAGAAATGATATAATAGAAAAAAATTGTCCTACTGTAAAAGAAAGACTCAAACAACTACAGCGGTTAGCTAGTGCGGGGTATAACCCTGGTGTGAGAATGGACCCTCTTTTCCCTATAATTGATGATAGTATCGACTCTCTCGAAGCCACAGTAAAAGCAATTGCTAATACGGGAACAAAGTATATCTCAACTGCCTATATCTTTAGTTTTGGAAGGTTTCTCAAGTCCCTAAAAAAAGAACCTTTCCTAAGAGAATCAATACGACATCTAACCCAAAGATGTTATGTGGCCGGAGGCCAAGCCCTATCCGTGCCAATAGAAACAAAGAAGCAAACCTACCAAACAATGAATCAGATTTGTAAGAGATATGGGATTAGATTCGCTGTTTGTGGATGTAAAGAGGTAAGCCTAAAAAATACAGAATATTCTTTGATATGCAGACGTGTACTTCACTAGCCACAGAAAGCTATTATTATAATAACAACAACAACAACAACAACAAACAACTGGCCAGAAATAACGATCCTATTTCGATATTACAAAATATGTTGCTAAGATATCCTCAGAACACATATGAACCATTTCTTATTATCTGGTTTATTAAACGCTAGCATATGGTTCTCGCTAGGAATATTTGTTTATTCAAGAGACAAAAAGAACCCTATAAACCGGACATTCACTTTATTTGCTCTATCAGTCGCCACCTACTCTTTTGGTTTCTCTCAGCAAGCTATTGCCTCTACTCAGGATGGCTCTCTGTTTTGGATACGATTCCTTTTGATGGGAACCATATTCATCCCAATATTCTTCCTCCAGTTTACTTACGCAGTATTAGAAGAAAGGCTTAACCGTAATATCTTATTAACGTTATATCTGATTGGCATCCTCTTTGAAATTGCCAACTTCTTTACGCCATGGCTCGCAAAAGACCCTATTCCCAAGTATACCTTTCAATATCTCTTTCAAGCCGGCGTGCTTTATCCAGCCTTGTTTTTATTCTTCGCTGCTATTGTATGTCATTGTCTGTTTAAATTCTACAGCGGTTGCCGCAACTCTACAGGATTAAGAAAAAACCAGTTGAAATACCTTTTGGGAGCGCCAGCATTTGGATTTTCTGGAGGGACAGTAGGGTTTGTGCTGGGATATAATTGGATATCTATTTATCCAGCAGTCCCAATTGCCACCTATGCTGTATCCACATATGGATATCTAATCGCCTATGCCATTGTGAAATACCGGCTAATGGACATCAACCTTGTCCTACGCGATACCACAGTTCACCTGATAGCGTCTCTTATAGTTGCTGTTCCCATCCTTGTAATGATTATATCATTTCCTGATCGGGCATTGACTATCGCAGCGTTTATTATATTAGCCTTGGTGAACCCTGTATTATACGCGCCACTAAAAAAAATTCTCAAACCTGTCGTGGAAAAATCAATGTTTGGAGATCGCTATGACTACCTGGCAAAGCTCGGTCGTATAAGCGACAAATGGTTTACTATTTTCAACTTCCACAATTTTTTGAATACTATGATCACTGATATTGCGCAAGCCATGCGTCTAAAATTCTGCAATTTTCTTATGTATGATGAAGACGGGGGGTATTACAAAGTGATGGCGCATACCGGAGATGACAACGGAAAGTCGGCACATGGACTTCAACTGAAGGCAAGTGATCCGCTTGTAGCTTACTTGAACAAAGAACGGGTCATTATCATTAAAGAAGAATTGCTAAGCAGCCCCTCAACAGCATATCAGGATATCATCAACGGTATGGAACAACTGAATGCTGATATTTCCATCCCTATCGTTATCGACAACCACCTTCGAGGGTTATTGAACCTTGGCGCAAAGGCCAATGGCGAGATGTACAACAAAGATGATCTGGATATTCTAAATTGGCTGGTAGAAAAAGGCGGGATTATGTTCCGTTATACTCTATACAACTTCAAGCAGGCCCAACTCTTTTCAAGATACAGCCACGACCTTGGCAATCCCCTGGCCGTATCCAGAACCTATATCAAGTTGATGCTCGACGGCGATTTAGGTGTGTTCACAGACGAGGAAGAACGTAAAACCATCTCAACGCTATGGCAAAATATCAACTTCGTGGATGAGTGCATTCGAGACATGAAATACACCAGCCAAATAGAGTATGACCAAATTGCGGAAACGGTAAACGTATCTGAAGTAGATATCAACAGAATGATAAAAAATGTCGCTAACAGCGTGGAATATATGGCAACCCAGAAAAAGCTTTATCTAACGTATGACCTGGAAGAAGGTCTTCCGGTTGTCTATGCCGACAAAAATAGACTGGAACGTCTTATACGTAACCTGCTCGGCAATGGCATAAAATTCACAGAAAAAGGCGGGGTGTCGATAAGGATAAGTAGACAAGGTGATGAAATAAAGATCATGATTATCGACACCGGCCCTGGAATACCACCCAAAGACCTGCCCAGCGTTTTTGACCCTTTTTTCAGGAGTCAGGGGCATACTAAAATCATAGAAGGAACCGGTTTGGGGCTAAATATCGTTAAAAAAATTGTAGAGCTACATCAAGGAAAGGTATGGGTAGAAAGCAAAATCGGCAAAGGGACTACGTTTACTGCATTACTGCCGATTATAACGGAGGGATGGCATCATGGCAAAAAAGATACTAATGGTTGATGACCAGATTGATTGCCTGGACGCGACAGGATTCATGCTGAAAAAAAAGGGCTTTGAGTTCATTGGAGTTCAAAACTACGCCGAATTCACTAAAATCCTTGCAAAGGAGATGGATTCTATATGGCTGATAGTGATGGATCTGGACATGCCGGACGTAAATGGCATCGAGCTATACAAACTTTTCGGATGGAAGCTACGGGATGCAAACATCCCTATCCTGGTCTACACCGCGGCCTATGACGATGAAACCAAATACCCACTGTTAGACCAGTTGTCTCTAGCTGCGCCGTTGAGGTGCGTACCCAAAAGCTCGCCGGATGAACTTGTCGACGCTGTCAAACTGCAGATGGCATTCAAGGCTGATCTAGAACAAACCAAGGCAGAACTAGCAGAACAACAGTCACGCCAAATACAAGTTGACGAATTCAGGTTAGGAGAGCTAACCCCAGAAGAGCAGAAAGAAAAACAAGAGCTTGACAACAAGCTCAGGTACAGAGAGCTTGATTACACGAGGGTGCATGAAGACCCTGAGTGGCTTCGTCTTCTTGAGCTTGGCTCAAAAGAAATGGGAGATGGGTTTTCAGCAAGCCGCTATAGGGTTATGATAAAAGACTATTTCGTACGCAGTGGCAACAAGTAAAAAATAAAGGAATTAATCAAGTTCGTTTCTCATACGATGCCGCGTAAGCGGACTAGATGGCTTTCTACGACGAAGCGCAACGCAAGCTTTTGAACTTTTTAGACTCACAAGCCACAAATTCAGACAGGCATCTTTCCCATAGCAGTATCAAGGAGGAAATACGCCTGCTCAAGGCCGTCAAACGATCTATAAACCCATCTGCTCCCCCAGTAGAAGTTGCAGCTTGTCTCAGCCGTCAGTATATGGTCATACGCCCTAATAATCAATTGCTTGACCTCTTCAGGATCAGCCGCGGCATGGCCGGACTCGTCGTACGCCCTCTTTACTCTCTGGTAGTAATCACTTGCCTTGCTTATCTCAGCCCACCCGCGCTTCTGCAGGAGCGAGCCTGTCCATTGAGTAAAATCCCCACCCCAGTGGGGACCGGTATTCCACGCCCCCTGGTGCACTTCCACCTCTTCTGTCGGAGGAAACTTCTCAAGATATTCACTGATATGAATAGGGGCAAATCCAAGCCCCCCTTCTCTGTACCGGCCAAGAATCTGATGATAAAAATACCCCCAAAAACCGCTTTCCACGCGAGACATGCGGAACCACCCGCCGTTCTCGCCGTCGGTCCACGTAGTAACAAGCGCCGGGAAATCACACCATTTTGTCCTTTCTTTTATCTCATGCCGGAACCAGTCAGGATCAAGGCCTGATTCCTGGGCGTTAGAAAGCTCCCTGTCACGCGGTACAACAATAATATCAGCGCCATCATGCCGGGCGATATAAGGCCTATATCTCATCTCTTCCCATCGCATCTCCCTCTTTGGCTTGATATACCAGCAATCAACGATCACATACTTAAATCCGTGACGTTTAAGCATAGGGATCATTTCCATGCAAAACCCTAGTTCAGGCGGCCAAAACCCTAAAAAACAATCCCTGCCCAAGAGCTGCCTGCCAATCCCCAGCCACCATTCAGTCTGGGCGTCCCAATCGGCCTGGGGGGTCAGCGGATATACAGGGTGATAGAGACCTGTTGCCACAAATTCAATATTCGACTTTCTATACCTCTCTAAAAAACCTTCTATATCGGCCGTATTCCGAAATGCGCCCCTTACCCCAGTGTCCTCGAACTGCTTTAATAAAGTGCCGGAAAATCCGATATGCAACCTGGCCACATCCTCGTATCCTTCCAGCATACGGGTTGGTCGATCATAGCACCACAATATTTGCTTTGCCTCCCATGCTTCAGGAGAATTATGCAAAGCAATAAGGTTGCCCAAGGGTTGGTGCATGTTCAAACCGAGCGCGTGGTATACATCCGGCATTTTTTCATACCTCCAAAGTAACAATAATTTGCAACTACTCAGGTGGATAGACTGAAGGCTGAAGACTGTTAGGGATAAAACAAAGGCAAACTTCTCAATATAACCTTCAGCCTAATAGTCTTCAGCCTAAACGCCTGAGTAGTTACAATAATTTTATCTACCATGCTATAAAAGACAAAGGCAAGGGGGGGTTTAAAAAACCAATAAAATAGGGTAGAGTATAGACATGGATAAAATAATCATTCACGGCGGGAAACCATTAGAGGGTAAGGTTAAAATCAGCGGAGCAAAAAACGCGGCTCTTCCTATCATTGCCTCATCAATCCTAACCGAAGGCTGGAATATCTTCCACAATGTTCCAGACCTCTGGGATATAAACACCATCCAGCGGCTTATGGAAGAGATGGGGGTATCTTTTCAACGCAGTAAGGATGTATTAAAAGTCGATGCAAGCGGGCTGAAAAGTTTTGATGCGCCATATGACCTTGTCAGAAAAATGCGCGCCTCGGTACTAGTGTTAGGCCCGCTTCTTGCCAAACTCGGTCGCGCCAGGGTTTCGCTTCCAGGCGGTTGCGCTATTGGAGCCAGGCCAATCAACCTGCATATAAAAGGGCTCCAGCAAATGGGCGCTTCGGTTGTACTGGATCACGGCTATGTAGATGCAAAGGCAGATCAATTAAAAGGCGCGGACATCTATCTGGACATGGTGACTGTTACCGGCACTGAAAACCTGATGATGGCCGGAACCTTGGCCAAAGGCGTCACAATTCTACGCAACGCCGCTCGAGAACCTGAAATAGTGGCTCTGGCTGATATCCTCAATCAAATGGGCGCACGCATCGAAGGAGCTGGATCTCCTATTATTACCATTACTGGCGTAAAAAACCTGAAACCAGTATCAGCCGCTATAATACCTGATCGTATAGAAGCCGGCACATTCATGGTCGCTGCCGGACTTACGCAGGGGGATATACATATCGAAAACTGCAACCCCGATCATCTTGAGGCGGTTATATCAAAACTCAGACAGGCAGGTCTGACAATAAATAAAGGTCAAAAAAGCGTGCACGTACGCGCCCCCAAGCAAATACAAAGCATTGATATTAAAACAGTTCCATACCCTGGCTTTCCCACAGACATGCAGGCGCAGTTTATGGTGCTTATCTCCATTGCAAAAGGGTTGAGCGTAATAAACGAGACCATATTTGAAAACCGGTTTATGCATGTCAGCGAGCTTCAACGAATGGGCGCTGACATCACGGTATCAGGTAATTCTGCGGTAGTGCGAGGCGTACGCCGGCTTGACGGCGCCCCTGTCATGGCTAGCGACCTCAGGGCAAGCGCATGCCTGATTCTTGCAGGACTGGCTGCAAAAGGGAAAACCGAGGTCTCTCGTGTCTACCACCTGGACCGTGGATATGAAAAAATTGAAAAGAAAATTGCAGCCCTTGGCGGAGACATACATAGAGTTACCTCAGACTGACTTAGACCCTGCCTATTGTCCAGCCAGAGCTTGATCAAAAGCTGAAAAAACACTTGATAATAACAATATTCTCACATAATGTTTCTCTTTAAGGAGAATCCCACTTTCCCATGAAAAACATACTTGATCTGTTAAAACAGAGGGGGTTTATAGATAAAACAACCGACGATGAAGGCGTACGCCTTCTTTTGGATACCCCTGCTGCCTGTTACATTGGATTCGATCCTACTGCGTCAAGTCTTCATGTGGGAAGCCTTGTTCCTATTATGGCGCTGGCTCATATGGAACGAGCCGGTCACAAGGCAATCGCCCTTGTGGGCGGCGGAACAGGTCTGGTAGGAGACCCAAGCGGTAAAACAGAAATGCGGCAATTATTGTCTTTGGAGAATATCAAAAACAACATCAATGGCATTAAGACACAGCTCTCCTCTTTTTTGGATTTCAAAGAAAAATCGCTACTAGTAAACAACGCGGAATGGCTGTTAGACCTTAATTATATTGATTTTTTGCGAAATATTGGACGCCATTTCAGTGTCAATCGCATGCTTGCAGCCGAATCCTATAAGATTCGTCTCGAGACAGGGCTTAACTTCAGAGAATTCAACTACATGCTTTTGCAAGCATACGATTTTTTGCGCATGTATGAAAAACACCAATGCAGGCTACAGATGGGTGGAAGCGACCAATGGGGAAATATCGTTGCCGGAATTGAATTGATTCGCCGTTCAGCGCAAGGAGACGCCTTTGGTATAACGTTTCCTCTGATAACCACCAGCACAGGCGCAAAAATGGGTAAAACAGCGCATGGCGCAGTTTGGCTTGACCCGGCCAGAACATCACCTTACGATTATTACCAGTTTTGGATCAACACTGAAGACGCGGACGTACCCCGTTTTCTTGCGCTCTTCACGTTCCTGCCAATCAATGAAGTTGAAGATACATCGCGTCTTAAGGATTCAGATATCAATGCCGCAAAGGCTGTCCTTGCATATGAAGCGACAGCGCTCGTGCACGGTGAGGCTGAAGCTGCCAAGGCGTTAATAGCAGCGGGCATAGTGTTTGGACACAAAGAGATACCCGCTGCTATTCTTCCAAGCAGCGGCATACATGGGGAGTCAGAAGAAATAGACTTAAGCGGGGTTCCTGCAACAAAAATTGCAACTGACCGCCTGATGCAAGGCATACCTGCATTTAAACTCTTTCATGAGGTTGGACTTTGTTCTTCTGGAGGGGCGGCGAGAAGATTGATTGAACAAGGGGGCGGCTATGTTGCCGGAATACGTATCGAAAAAGCAGACCTCCTTATAAGCGACAAACACATTCAAAACGGCCAAATTCTTCTCAGGGCCGGCAAAAAAAAATACCACCACGTTGAGCCTGTATAACTTTTTATTTTTCTCTGCACAAACAACAAGTTGAGTTATGGAACACTATTGCAACTATCCGAAAAAAATTGGAATCGTCGGGGGCGGCATAGGAGGATTTTTCTTTACTTCCTCTATCGTACGGTCAGGAGAAACA
>JAZDIE010000007.1:0-2863 GCA_043805295.1 Pseudomonadota bacterium | reverse complement strand
GATAAAGACTATAACCTGATTAAGGTGAACAGTACTTTTTGTTCGTTTTTTGGTTTAAAGAGAGAAGATATTATCGGTAAAAAATGCTATGATGTATGGCGTAGCACGTTGTGCGATGAGACAACGTGCCCATTAAAGTCTATTGTTAAAGATGGATTATTGCAAAGCAACTATGAGGTTGAGAAAAAACGCGGGGACGGACAGCCTGTCTGGTGCATAGTGACCGCTATCCCGTATAGAAATGATGATGGAGAAGTGATCGGGATTGTGGAAAATGTTACTGATCTTTCGGATCGAAAACTGGCGGAAGAGCAGAGAGAAGAGATCCTTGTGCGTCTTGCCCGTTCAAACAGGGAGCTGGAAGAGTTTGCCCGTGTTGCATCTCACGATCTTCAGGAACCGTTGCGCAAGGTAAGGGCGTTCGGCGACAGGTTGAAAGAAAAGTATTCATCGCTCATGCCAGAGGCGGGGCAGGAATATATTGAAAGGATGCAATCCGCTGCAATCAGGATGCAAGCCTTAATTGATGATATTTTGACCTATTCGCGGGTTACTACAAAGGCTAAGCCATTTACATCGATTTCTTTGCGTGAAATAGTAGAAGAGCTATTGGTTGATATGGAGGTGCGGATTGAAAAAATCAGCGCCCATATTGAGATTGGAGAACTGCCGGTTATTGAGGGTGATCGCAGCCAGATCAGTCAGCTTTTTATGAACATAATTGGCAACGCCTTTAAGTTCCACAAAAAAGAAACACCTCCGATTGTGAAAATTTCACAGGCTGATTCGTCCGATACGCCTGCTAACATGTGCAGTATTCTGATCGAGGACAATGGAATCGGATTTGATACAAAATACCTTGACCGGATATTTCAGCCGTTTCAACGATTGCACGGCAGAGGGGAATACGAGGGTTCAGGAATCGGCCTTGCAATCTGCCGTAAGATAGTGGAACATCATAATGGAACTATTACAGCCAGAAGCCTTCCAGGCAAGGGCGCTACGTTTATTATATCCTTGCCCATTAAGACTTGCATAAAAGGAGAATAATCAGGTGGTAAACAAAGAAGATCTTGTATCTATTCTGATGGCTGAAGATGACCCTGAGGATCGTATGCTTGCCAAAGAGGCGTTTGAAAAAAACCGGATTGCAAACGAGTTGTTTTTTGTCGAGGACGGAGAAGAGCTTATGGATTATCTCTATCAGAGGGGAAAATTTACTGATATGCCATGCCCCAAACCAGGGCTTCTTTTACTGGATATCAGCATGCCTCGTAAGAATGGCTTTGAGGCATTGAAAGAGATCAGGGCAGATCCAAAGCTCAAAATGATTCCTGTTGTTGTGCTCACGTGCTCGCAGGCAGAGGCGGATATTGTTAAGGCATATGACCTGGGAGTAAATTCGTTTATCTCTAAGCCAATGACTTTTAACGGTCTGGTGGATGTGGTTCACACTCTAAACAAGTACTGGTTGGGGATTGTGGAGTTGCCGCCTGTCGCATGAAACAAAAAGAATTCCCTGACATGTTTGACCTTTTATGTGATAATTCCGTTTTAAAGCGTGAACGGCAAAAGGCGCGTGATATGCGCCGGACAGAATGGTGGAAGCGGCAATGCGCCAAAGGTGTATGCTATTATTGCAAAAGGGAATTTCCTTCTTCATTCCTTACTATGGATCATATTGTTCCCATTGTGCGGGGAGGGAAAAGCGTCAGGGGGAATATTGTTCCAGCATGCAAGGAATGTAACACCAAAAAACAGTGTCTTGTGCCGGTCGAATGGGAAGAATATATTGCAACTCTTAGCAGTTGCAGCGTTTAGCCGGGAAGGTTTTTAATAGTTACGTGTTTATCGGGAGTGTACGCCTGGAAAACCCACTTGTGATGGCCCCTATGGCAGGGATTACAAGCTGGCCATTCCGTAAGATCGTAAAGGAGATGGGATGCGGGCTTGTTGTTACAGAGATGATCAGCGCCTGCGGGCTGGTCAGGCGCGGCAAAAAAAACAGAATTATTTCTTGAGGGTATAGGTGACGAGCGACCCATTGCTGTCCAGATATTTGGATCTGAACCAGATATCCTTGCGGAAGCCGCAAGGATTGCACAGGACAAGGGAGCGGATATTGTTGATATCAACTTTGGCTGCCCTGCAAAAAAAGTATTAAAAAACCAGGCTGGCGCAGCCCTTATGAAAGACCTGGATCGCGCGGAAAAAATCATAATGGCTGTCCGTAAGGCTGTTATTGTTCCTCTGACTATAAAAATGAGGTCTGGCTGGACGCCAGGCGGGGAGCAGGCATTTGAGCTTGCCAGGATTGCAGAAGTTTGCGGAGTAAACGCTGTTACTATCCACCCCAGGACAGTTGCGCAGCAGTTTCGCGGGGTTTCTGATTGGTCTGTCATAACCCGCATAAAGGAACGAAGCGCTATCCCTGTGATTGGAAACGGAGATATTACCGCGCCTGAGCATGTTATGCGCATGCGCTCAGAGACCGGTTGCGACGCGGTTATGATCGGAAGGGGCGGGGTAGGAAACCCCTGGCTCTTTAGGCAGGCAGGAGAGATTATGCAAGGGATTCCCTGTTCTTTAATTACACCAGCCTTGCGCAAGGAGATTATGCTCAAACATATCAGTTATGCCGTAAAACTTTGGGGGGAAAAGGCTGCTGTCTTTAAGCTGAGAGGTATCCTTGCCCCATACACAAAAACCCTTCCAAAGGCGAGTCAATTCAGAAGGGAGATTATCAAAATAAATAGTGAAGAACAGGCAATTGAATACGTAAACAAATACTTTGAATGGGAGGTGTGTAATGGGTAAAGGTGATATGCGTTCAAAACGAGGTAAGATATGCAGGGGTACAAGC
>JAZDIE010000006.1:0-7340 GCA_043805295.1 Pseudomonadota bacterium | reverse complement strand
TTTTAAATAATTCATCGCAAGATGCTGACACAATAGTTAATTTTATTAGAGCGCGTTGTTTGTCTCAATAACTGTTCAGGTAAATAAAATGATGAAATTTTTCAAAAATTGGCGCAAACGCCATAAACAAGTATGCCTATATCTTCTGTGTTTGGGATTTTTTTTATTGCCACAATTTTCCAGTAATGGGCTTTGTTCTTATGGTCTCTCTCTTACCTCAGAAGAAGAACGCCAGTTTGGAAAGGTATTTCTCAAACATGCCAGAGAAAATCTCAACTTGATAAACGATCGTGTCATAACAAGTTATGTAACCTCGGTCGGCAAAAAAATAGTGGCTCAGCTCCCAAGCCAGCCCTTTGAGTATCATTTTTATGTTGTCCAGGAGGAGGCATACAACGCCTTTGCTGCTCCGGCAGGCCATGTATTCGTAAACTCCGGCCTTTTATCCGCCATGGAAAACGAAAACGAGCTAGCCGGCATCCTCTCCCACGAAATCGCGCATGTTGCATGCAGGCATATCTCACAAAGAATCGAGCATTCGCAAAAAATTGGACTTGCCACAATAGCAGGCGTCTTGGCTGGAGTATTCATGGGCGGCGGGGCCGCAACAGGCGCGATCACTACAGGATCAATCGCTGCTGGAGAATCCCTTGCCCTGGCGTACAGCAGGGAAAACGAGGCCGAGGCAGACCAGGTTGGGATAAAATATCTCGTTAAGGCTGGATACAACGCAAAAGGGTTGCTCTCAATTCTTAACAAGATTAGGGCCAACAATGCGTTCGGGCCTAAAGAGATACCCACTTATCTTACCACACACCCGGCCATTGATGATCGCCTGATATATATAGATACCCAGCTCCAGGTTCATCCAGAATGGCAAAAAGCGTCCATCAAAACAGACGGCTACATATTTGAAAAAGTCAGAACCAAAGCAATTGCATTATATGGGAGACCGGATACCGCCCTTTCCCGCTTCCAGTGGCTTGTGTCAAAAGAGCCTGAAAATCCGCTCGCCCAATACGGGCTGGCTCTTTCTCTTGGCAGGGCTGGTAAAAACGCCCAAACATTAAACACCATGAAAAAAGCCGTGACATGCAATCCCGCAGATCCGGATATACTGCTGGACTTGGGAAAGTTGTACTTTTCCGCCGGAGATTACCAACAGGCCAGAACCTTACTTAAGGGCGCAATGGCGTTTAGGCCGGACGACCCTGAAGGTTACTATCTTTTGGGAAAATCTCTTTTTGAAACAGGCGATTTTCATGAGGCCATAGAAACCCTGCAAAAACTTTTACTGCTGGATCCAGAATGCATGGAAGGATATTACTATCTGGGAACCGCCTACGGCAAAATAGATTGCCATGCAGAGGCTCATTATTATTTGGGAATATTCTTCGAGCGAAAAGGAGACGATAAAAACGCCGTGTTTCACTACAAAAAGGCGTTGAAATTATTCGCCGCAAATACGGCTCGCATCACTGAAATAAAAGAAAGGCTTGAGATATTGCAAAAGGAAAAAGATTGAAGCCGTCTTAGATGCTTCCCTCTTTATAAGCCTCAACAAAAGCGCTTACCACAGAGGGATCAAACTGCAAATTGGAACATCTAATTATTTCGTCAACCGCCACAGTAAGCTGGCTGAATAAGAAAAATATATTGCGGGACGTGCCCCCGGAACTTGCGATAGTTTTCTCCCATGGCGCTTTTGATATTACTGTGCTCCCTCTGCTTGACTTATACAAACTTACCTTTGCAAAAACAGGCTCCGCTCCATCACAGCAAGAGATAAAAGATACGATTGCGCTAACAAGATTTGATAATATCAAGATGAACAAGCGTGAAATCCGCTTACCCAAGGAAGGTATGCAGATCACGCTTGACGGCATAGCAACAGGATATATTGTGGATCAGGCTATTTATCTCATGGAACAGCGCGGTATAAAATACGCGCTTATTAATGCAGGGGGGGACAAAATATCTCGCCACTTTTGAATTGAATAACGGCGCAGTAGCAACGTCAGGCAATTATGAGCAGTTTTTTGATAAAGACAAGCTATTTTGTCACATCATTGACACATCCACAGGAAGATCCCCCTCAACAAACAGTCAGCACTACTGTAATCGCCCCTACTGCTATGGAGGCGGATGCGCTATTAACTACATTATTCGTGCTACCTCCACACTAAAGCATTTGCCTTGCCAATTCATTAGCCAATATTGAAGCAATGACTATATCACGAGATGGCAAACAGTTTTATTCTAGCAGGTGGAAACAACGTTACTGCGTAACGTTATCGACGGAGGCAGCAAAAAGCTCCAATGGACTTTTTACCACCCCGTCCGCTAAAAAAATACTAATGTTACTATAACAAACACAGGTATAAGAACAGTTAGGGAATACTTGAAGATATAGCCAAAAAAACTCGGCATAGGAGTTCCTGCCTCTTCGGCGATTGATCTTACCATAAAATTAGGCGCATTGCCTATATATGTGTTTGCGCCAAAAAAGACTGCTCCTGCGGAAATAGCCTGCAAGTAAGGCGCATTTTCCGTCATAAGCCTATGAACAGCCTGATGTTCCGGAATCCCTGCATAAAAACTTCCAAGCGCGGTATTAAAGAATGTAAGATACGTTGGCGCATTATCAAGAAAGCCGGATAGAGTGCCTGCAATCCAGAAATAATGATACGGCTCTCTTACTCCCTCTATTAAGAAGGCAAGCGCGCCTTTTGATCCTGCCTTTAGTATTGCCAGACATGGGATCATGGTGATGAATATTCCAATAAAAAGATATGCCACTTCCAGGATCGGATCCCAGCTAAAGGCATTGTCTTCGCGGACTTTTCTTGAAGTAGTAACCAGTGAAAGGATTCCCATCACAATCAAAAGCAAATCCCGAACCCAGTCCTGAACAGCGCGATGCACTCCCAATGTAGATGTCTCCCCCCAATCCACCACACCACTAAGAAGCACTGACCCTACAATACCAGCAAGAAAAAGAAAATTAAGCTTTCCGTCCAGTCTTAAAGGCTCTGCCACACCCTCTTCCCTGGGAGCGCTTATCCCTTCTTTTTTATAGTGCCAGGTATCAAGGACAAAATAGATAGCCAGAACAATTACTGCTGTAAGGAGCATATGCGGAAGTATCTTCATTGTCCAGAAAAAGGTGACCCCATGCAAAAACCCCAAAAACAATGGCGGATCTCCCAGGGGTGTCAACGCGCCTCCAATATTGGCGACTAAAAAAATAAAGAACACAACCATGAATGTCCTGTTCTTCCGATAATCATTAGCCCTTAAAAATGGCCGAATCATTAACATGGCTGCGCCGGTGGTTCCCATCCACGAAGCAAGGAATGTGCCGATAACCAGCATAACCGTATTGACAACCGGCGTCCCCCGCAAAGAGCCACGAAGCAGGATGCCGCCCGACACGGTAAAAAGAGACCAGAGCAGAATTATGAACGGTATATAGTCTGCAATAATTATATGTATAATCTCATGCCAGGCATTACCTCCATAGGCAATTAAAAAAGGTATGGCCATTAATGCTGCCCAAAAACCGGATGTCTTGCCAAAGTGATGATGCCAGAATTTGGGAGTAAACAGCGGACAGAGCGCTATGGAAAGGAGCATCCCTACAAATGGAATACAGCTCCATAGCGGAAGTTGCTCGCCTAGGTTCTCATGGCTATGTTCAGCGGCTGCGGCTATAGCCGTTGCCAAACAAATAATACCTGCCATTATGGCAATTGCCACTATATGTTTTCTGAATTTCACAAATCGAGATATCTTAAGCATATTTATAGCCTTGCTTATCCACCCAAGCAATTACTCTACAATTCATCTTCAAGCCCCCTGACCAATTTTTCCATTAAGCTTTTGACCATATCAAGCTCTTGTTTACTTACATCAGCTAAAACTCGCTGAACACATGCCTCAATGGTGCCTTCTCGCTTAACATCTAATCGCCGCCCCTTATCTGTAAGTCCCAGAAACGACCGGCGGCTATCCCTCGTGTCTCTCCTTCTCTGAACAAAACCATGTTTCTCCAACCTTTGGAGCACACCGCTAATAGTGCTTGGATGGATGTGTAGTATTTCAGCAACTTTACCAGCAGGTATCCCGGGAAATCTTCCGATGATTCGAATTACAAAGCGCTGTAACCCTGTTACACTCAATGTCCTGGCCATTTTTTTTGACATGCCATGCAACGCATGATCAAATGCCCAGATGAGGCTCAGCAATTCATGGACTTCGTGCATATTACTCGAATGTCCTTAAATAGTCCCCCCTAAAATTAACCAGCCTGCTCAACAACTCATCAATCTCAATCTGGCTACGGATAAAATACTGGGCAAAAGACTTCCTGCTGGCTCCGACACGGATCGAAAGAAGCTGCCCTGGCTGATCCATTGCAAATACATCTTCATCAGTCTCGTCATCGCCAACGTATATGGCCGTGTCGCAAAGAAGCCTGGAACGCTCTTGCTCTAAAGCAATACCCTTGTGTGGAGCGCCGTCTGGAAGAAGGTTCACAACTTGCTTTCCGCCAATGACACGGACATTGTTAAAGTCTGAAACCGCTCTTAATATCTCGGCTCGTGCTTTTTTCTTTTCCCTTGAATAACGGTAGTGCACAGTGATAGAATATGTCTTATCCTCGATTCGGATCCCTTTGAACCGTATAAGCCTCTCTTCCAATATCGCTCGCCACTTCCGGATCACTGCCACAAACCGGCTCTCCTGCCTGCAAGGCTGTTGGGAATCTTTGCCGTTCGGTTCGGCTCCGTGGTTCCCTATGACATTGCATAACCTGATATTACGGAGACTACGAACCACGTCTTTTTGCGCCCTGCCGGAAATTATAACGCAGGGATAAAGCTTTGCGGCTTTTTGGAGAAGCGCCCCAGTCGCCTCCCTCAATATTGCGCTTTCAGGATCAGCCACGATAGGCGCAAGCGTGCCGTCAAAATCAAATGCAAGAAGTGTTTTTGACCATGCATATTGCTCAAGTATCGCACTCCCGGCGCGTGAAAGAATGTATCGCATTAATGGGTTGCCGTGGCGCTTTCCAGATAATCTGTCAACCGGAAAGTCAGCCGGTCGCGGCGCCTCAGCCTGGCTGCATCAATTATCATTCTCCCTGCCCACCGGTAGACATTGAACTCTGACACAAAAGTCCTCATGGCGCGCATCCTGTCCCGTTGTTCTCCGGCTGACATATTAAGCGCGGTTGCAATGGCCAGGCTAGCTTCATCAATATCGTATGGATTGACAATAAGCGCCTCCGTCAGTTCCCTGGCCGCTCCGGCAAACCTGCTAAGAACAAGAACGCCGCGCTCATCCTCGCGGGCAGCCACAAACTCCTTGGCAACAAGATTCATCCCATCGTGCAGACTGCTAACATAGCAGAAGTCAGCAGCCCTATAGTAACGAAACACTGTTGGAGGCTCATGGTGGGAGCATAATAAGACAATAGGACGGTAACTCCCCTTGCCAAACCGTTCATTTATACGGGCCGTGATTTTTTCAACTCTCTCACTGAGCTGCCGGTACCTCTCGATTATTGTTCTGCTTGGCGCCGCAAGCTGCACAAACGTAAACCGTCCCTGAAAGGCGGGAAACCGCTCCAGCAGACGTTCCACAGCAAGAAGCCGTTCTTCAATCCCTTTGGTATAGTCAAGACGATCCACACCGATTCCAATCAACGCATCAGGAGTAAGGTCAATATCCTTTATAACACTAGCCCGGCATTCCTCAACGGAAGGAATATCCTTCAGCCATCTGGGAGGCCATTCCAGAGAAATAGGATATGGCCTGATCATTGTTGTTTTTTCGTTACGCACAATCGCGGTCTGCGCGCGATCAATTCGCGCTTCGAGAAAGCGGTCTATAGAGTCCACAAAGTTGTTGCAGTGATGCTGGGTGTGAAACCCGATGATGCTTGATCCAAGCATGCCATCAAGCAACTCGTTACGCCAGGGACAAATTCCAAATCTTTCGGAATTAGGCCACGGAATATGCCAAAACATAATAACTGTAGAACGTGGAAGACGCTCGCGTATAAACATTGGCGCAAGCGCAAAATGGTAGTCTTGAACCAGGATAAGAGGGTCATCTGAATCAACCTCAGCGCAAACCGCATCAGCAAACCTGCGGTTTACAATCTGATAATGCTTCCAGTCTTCGCTCTTAAACATAGGGCGTTCATGCGCCAAATGGCATAGCGGCCAAAGCCCCTCATTGGAAAATCCGTAGTAATAGCCTCGCTCTTCCTCAGGGGTAAGCCATACCCGCCGGAGAGAATAGGAATCCTCGCCAGGGGGGACCATCACACGGTCGGACATGTCAACGGTTTCACGATCAGCGGATCCGCCTCCGTGCGCAATCCACACTCCGGAACAGGCTCGCATAATCGGTTCCAGCGCCGTGACTAAGCCGCTTGCCGGATGAACAACCTTGATACTGCCATCATCTGTGCGCTCGTGAATGTAAGGCTCCCGATTAGCGACAATCACAATCTTCTCGCCATGCAGATAACGGGTCAGCGCATTCTTAAGCCTGGGAGGAGTCCATGTGCCGCCTTCCCAATCGGCATCCTTTTCCGCTACAATGCGGTCCACCAACTCGCGCACATCCCTGAGAAATGGTTGAAACTCAGGCCGTCTGGTTTCTCCTCGCAGAAGCCTTTGAAGCTCTTTGTTCCAGCCTTGCCATGACCAGCGTGCAGCAAGTATGGTTACCGCTGATGTGGCAATAGTCAAAAAAATAAATGCCAACAGCAAAAACCTTAATATTTTAGCATCACGCCTTTCAATATAACTCAGGTCATGGACAAGAACAATAAAGCCAACTGGTTGATCCTGCTCAAAAACCGGCACAGCGCTTACATGTACATCGCCTCCCTTAATTGACGCCACGCTATACCAACTTGTCCACGATAACGAACGCGCATCATTATTAATTGGCCGAATATTGCTGCCAATATGCTCGCTTGTGAAAACCTCAGGATAATCAGGTGTTTTGGCAAGGGCAGTCATATCTGCGGCATAGGCAGCAGCCCCCATTATCCGCTCATCATGGGTTATCTCAATAAGGGCGGCCTCTAAACCGGAAGTGTCTCTTTTTAACAATCCAGAGATGAGCATTTGGCGTGCTCCGCTCACAGCGAGTTGCGCCCGCAGTTGTATGTCCTTTTCAGACCACTCCAGCATCGCATTTCTTACAATATAGTAAGCGCCAATGGAAAGCAGCGCCAGACTGCACACTATAGCTATCAGGAATCTGTTTATGTTTATACCTGTCATGCATAAACCATATACACATTTTAGTTTGAC
>JAZDIE010000005.1:0-9416 GCA_043805295.1 Pseudomonadota bacterium | reverse complement strand
CGTAGGTTGGGTTGATCCCGTCCAATATTTGTTGGGTTTCGTACCTCAACCCAACCTACGAAAGACAATGACTTATGAATGAAATTGCAGCAAGGGCGAAACCCAACAAAAGGTTCATCCGCGTTTTCGTTCAGACACTATGTAGTTTTCATGAACAGCAGCATAGAGGCGCTTGAGCACGGAGTCGGCAAGGTGCATATCATAGACGGCAAACTTCCGCATGCTGTGCTGCTTGAAATTTTTACAGACAAAGGGATAGGCACAGAAGTAGTCTTATAAATAAGGGGATAGTTATGAATTCCTGGATTGAGCGATGCGACAAGGTTATTGCGCACACATATTCCCGCACTCCGCTTGTGTTGGTGCGGGGCGATGGGTGCAAGTTATGGGATGTTGAGGGGAATGAGTATTTGGACTTTGTGGCAGGGATCGCAGTCTGCAACCTTGGTCATAGTCATCCTGCTGTTGTTGCTGCTGTAAGCGAGCAGTCCAAAAGGCTGGTGCATGTCTCTAACCTTTACTATACAACCCCCCAGACAGAGCTGGCCGAGTGGCTTGTCAGCCATTCTTTCGCTGATAAGGTGTTCTTCGCCAACAGCGGAGCTGAGGCGAATGAGGCGGCTATTAAGCTGTCCCGGCGCTATTTCTATCAGAAGCTGGGTGTATCCGAACGGTATAAAATCATCACCATGCAGGGGTCTTTTCATGGCCGCACCATGGCGACCCTGACTGCGACAGGACAATCAAAAGTGCAGGGTGGATTTGACCCTTTACTCGCTGGTTTTGCTTATGTCCCGTTTAACGATATAGAAGCAGTGGCAAATGCTATAGATGATACTACCTGCGCGGTTATGCTGGAACCTATACTAGGCGAGGGTGGAGTTAGGGTGCCGTCTGACGATTATTTGTTGCAGCTCAGAAGGCTATGCGACTCGAAAAACGTGCTTTTGATACTTGACGAAGTCCAGACAGGGATGGGTCGTACCGGCAAGCTTTTTGCGTATGAGCATTACGGAATAGAGCCGGATATCATGACGATTGCAAAGGCTATGGCAAATGGTCTTCCCATGGGCGCTATGCTTGCCAGAGGCGAGATAGCCGAGGCGTTTACGCCCGGATCTCACGCATCCACGTTTGGAGGAACACCTCTTGTGGCTGCTGCGGCGCTCGCGGCGTCAAGGGCTATAGAGAGCGAAGCCCTTCTCCCTCACTGTGGCATGATGGGGGATTACCTAATGGGACGTCTTATACAACTTCAGAAAAAACACCCCAGCGTTATTGTGGATATAAGGGGGAAGGGGCTGCTTTTAGCCGCAGAACTTTCATTTGACGGAGCGCCAATTGTGGCAGAATGTCTAAGACAAGGTTTTATCATAAATTGTGTTCATGGTAAGATACTTCGCTTTATTCCGCCGTTGATCGTTACCGCTGATATGATTGATTCAATGGTGAAGGTGCTGGATGCAATCCTGACAAAAATGGAGGCTGCTTAACTTGAATTTAAAAAAAGATATTATAGCCTTAAGGGAGTTTGAACCAAAAGACTTCGTGCGTCTTATAAATCGCGCTATTGAACTTAAGACAAAAGGGAGCAAGGCCGCTTCCAGGGAGTTGCTCAAAGGTAAAACCCTGGGCCTTGTTTTTGATAAACCGTCGACCAGAACCAGGGTCTCTTTTGAGGTGGCGATGATCCAACTCGGAGGATTAGTGACGTTTTTAAGCGCTAACGATACCCAATTGATCAGGGGAGAGCCTATCGCAGATACAGCTCGAGTTTTGTCCCGTTATCTGGACGGCCTTGTGGTGAGGACATATTCTCAGGAATTACTTGAGGCGCTTGCATTTCATTCCTCAATACCGGTTATAAATGCGCTTACCGATCGTTATCACCCATGCCAGGTGTTGAGCGACCTTCAAACCATACAGGAAAAGAAAGGCGGTTTGAAAGACCTGAAAATTGTATGGGTGGGAGATGGGAACAATGTTTGTAACTCATGGATAGAAGCCGCTTCTGTGCTTGGGCTTTGCCTTGTTATCTCTACTCCTGTCGGTTATGCCCCGAACGAGGAGATCTATCAAAAGGCGGTCTCAGAAGGGAAGGGGGACATCCAGTTTATCTCCGATCCACACAAGGCGACCAAGGACGCTGATGTTATTTATACTGATGTCTGGGCGAGTATGGGTCAGGAAAGCGAGCAAAGCCGACGGCGTAAGGTGTTTCAAGGGTACCAGGTGAACAGCCGGATGGTTTCAAATGCAAAAAAAGATGTGCTGATTATGCACTGCCTTCCCGCCCACAGGGGGGAGGAAATTACAGACGAGGTGCTTGAAGGGACTAATTCAATTGTGTGGGATCAGGCAGAGAATAAGTTGCATATGCATAAGGCGATTCTTGAGGAGTTGATGGTTTCTTAAAAAGTCCATCTGCTGTGTTGCACTTCGTCGAGGAATGACTCAACGTACAGGAAGTACGCTTTGCCTTTCCTCTCCTTGTGCGCCTTGCATCTGGAGCTTTTTAAGAAACCATCGGGATTGTTTTTTTTGAGAAAGAGGTTGTCATGAAGATAAACAAGGTGGTGCTCGCATATTCAGGCGGGCTTGACACATCAGTTATTTTGGCATGGCTGCGGGAGACGTACGGCTGCCAGGTAATAGCTTTTTCAGCAAACCTTGGGCAGACCGAATCGCTTGAAGCGGTTGAGCAGAAGGCGCTTTCCACAGGGGCGATAAAGGCTTATGTGGAGGACTTGCGGGAGGAGTTCGTAAGGGATTTTGTGTTTCCAGCGTTCAGGGCCAATGCAATTTACGAGGGGCAATATCTGCTGGGCACATCGCTTGCCAGGCCGCTCATTGCAAAAAAGCAGATAGAGATAGCTGCCATGGAAAATGCGGACGCTGTAAGTCATGGCGCCACAGGCAAAGGAAACGACCAGGTGCGTTTTGAGTTGACTTACATAGCGCTCAATCCGCACATAAAGATTATCGCGCCGTGGCGGGAATGGACTTTGAACTCAAGGCAATCCCTTATGGAGTATGCGAAACGTCATGGAATACCTGTCCCAGTGACTCCGGACAGCCCTTACAGCTCAGACGGTAATCTATTACATATAAGCTACGAAGGCGGAATACTTGAGGACCCTTGGGCCGCGCCGCCGGAATCTATATTTCAACTCACGGTTTCTCCTCAAAAAGCGCCTGATAAGCCGGAAGAGATTACTATATGCTTTGAACAAGGGAACCCTGTTTCAGTAAACGATGTTGAGCTTTCTCCTGCCGGACTCCTTTCCGAATTAAATCGTATAGGCGGAAGACACGGCATCGGCAGGGTCGATCTTGTAGAGAATCGCTATGTGGGGATGAAATCACGCGGGGTGTACGAAACCCCTGGCGGCACAATCCTGAGGGCTGCTCATATGGCGATAGAATCCATATGTATGGATCGTGAGGTGATGCATCTGCGGGATAGTCTCATACCAAAATACTCTGAGCTTATATATTATGGTTTCTGGTTTTCTCCTGAGATGCGGGCATTGCAGGGACTTTTTGATTCTACCCAGAAAAACATATCAGGCATTGCGCGGCTTGAACTCTATAAAGGCGCTTGCCGTGTTACTGGCCGGAAATCAGACCGCTCGCTCTACAGGCCAGACTTCGCCACGTTTGAGCAAGACGATGTTTACAACCAGCGGGATGCAGAGGGGTTTATCCGGCTTAATGCTTTGCGGCTCAGGATAGAAGCAATGATGAAGAATTAGTAAAGTTCATTAAATCCCCTCTAGCAAGAGGGGTGGACGCGAAGCGGACGGGGTGTGTTACCCCCCAACTCGCGCGCCTTGCCCCTGGAGCTTTTTACGAATCCGTCAGATTGTACGATTTTATCAAATAGGCAGGCATAGTTATGTCTTTAAAACCTTGGGATGGAAGATTCAGCGAAAAGACTGATGCAAGCGTAGAGGCGTTTACTGCTTCTGTTAAAATAGATTCGCGTTTGTACCCATACGATATAGAGGGAAGCATCGCTCATTGCAGTATGCTTGCAAGGCAGGGAATTATCACTCAGAAAGAGGCTGATCAAATAATAGAAGGTCTTGCCAAAATAAAGGGGGATATTGATTCAGGAGAGTTTATATTTAACGATTCCCTGGAAGATGTCCACATGAATATTGAGGCAAGGCTTGCCTCAGAGATTGGTGATGTGGCGAAGAAGATCCACACTGCCAGGAGCAGGAACGACCAGGTTGCCCTAGATATGCGCATGTTCCTAAAGGACGAGAGTAAAAAAATACTTGAGCTGCTTAGCGGTATCAGGCGGGAGTTGACGCTTCTTGCAAGGAAACACCTTGGCGTAATTATGCCAGGCTATACGCATACGCAAAGGGCGCAACCAGTGCTTCTTTCGCATCATTTCATGGCTTATAATGAGATGTTCAAGCGCGATGCCGCACGATTCCAGGATGGATTGGCCAGGATTGACGTATTGCCGCTTGGAAGCGGCGCTTTGGCAGGAACGACTCTTCCTATAGACATGAGCTA
Organism: Pseudomonadota bacterium; assembly: GCA_043805295.1. Taxonomy (GTDB): domain Bacteria; phylum Desulfobacterota; class Desulfobacteria; order Desulfobacterales. Next base: position 4,883 of record JAZDIE010000005.1, on the reverse strand, counting down.
TACCGCTCAAAGGCTTGGATTTTTGAATATTTCTCAAAACAGCATAGATGCGGTGAGTGACCGTGATTTTGTGATTGAGTTTATATCCGCAGCAGCTATTTCTATGGTTCACCTGAGCCGGTTGTCCGAGGAACTGATATATTGGTCTTCCTCAGAGTTTGGGTTTGTTGAAATGCCTGATTCGTTTGCGACTGGAAGCAGCATCATGCCGCAGAAAAAGAATCCGGACGTGTGCGAGCTTGTGCGCGGAAAATCCGGCAGGGTTTTTGGCAATTTGACCTCAATGCTTGTTATCATGAAATCTCTTCCGCTCGCCTATAACAGGGATATGCAGGAGGACAAGGAGCCTCTTTTTGATACGGTTGATACCTTAAAGTCATGTCTTAATATGTATGTACAACTCCTTCCAAGACTTATAATAAACGCGGATAAAATGAGAGAGGCGGCGAACATAGGGTTTCTTAACGCGACCGATCTTGCTGACTACCTGGTGCGAAAAGGGGTTGGATTTAGGGACGCGCACAGAATGTCCGGGGAGGCAGTGGGTTTTTGTCTCAAACAGCATAAAGAGCTTAACGAACTTACGCTTGATGAACTCAAGGGTTTTTCTCCGCTTATTGAAAATGATGTATTTGACGCGCTTAAGCTGGAAAACGTGGTTGACCGGAGAACTTCTATTGGCGGGACTGCGCGCGAAAACGTTAGCGCTATGATTAGGGCAGCGGAAAAAGAACTCGGCATATTGACGGATTCGTAAAAAGCCCATTGTAACTTGATAGTATAGGAATTTCCATTTTAAATAACTTTAGGCACTTTAAACTTTAGCTCACTTTAGTCACTTAACTTGATACAAACACACCCCGTCTGCTTCGCAGACACCCCTCTCAAGAGGGGATTTATATGATGAAACAGATATCGTTACTTTGCATAGCATTTTTGCTGGCGCTCTCTTTTTGCTGTTGCGGGAAAAAAGCCGCTCCTCTTCCGCCAAATTCAAAGGAACCAAAGGAAATATCTGATCTGGCCGCAGAGGCTGACGGCATCCGTGTCAAACTAAGATGGACCGCGCCGGAAGGAGAGGCGCGCTTTGTAGTGTTTAAGGCCGAAGAGTGTAAGGAGTCGTGCCCTGGATGTCCGCTTGAATTTAAAAGATTAGGCGAGGTTGATATTGCCGAATATTTTGATACACCCTCTCAGGAGTGTAGTTCGCATTATAAAGTCATAGTAATTTCAAAAGATAATATGGAGAGTAAGGACTCCAATATTATTTCAATCCATTAACCACAAAATAGCCCCCGATGAGACTTTTTGCGAGTTTATTATGAATCACTTTCAATACCGAAATAACGAATTTTTTTGTGAAGATGTGCCGGTCTCGCGGATTGCCCATGAGGTCGGAACCCCCTTTTACCTTTACAGCCATGCCACACTGGCCAGGCACTACCATGTTTTTAATGACGCATTTTCAGGTGTTTCCCACATGGTCTGCTATTCCGCAAAGGCCAACTCAAACATCGCTGTCTTAGAGCTTTTCACATCGCTGGGGAGCGGGCTAGACATAGTATCCGGCGGAGAGCTTTACCGCGGACTTAAGGCTGGAGTTCCGCCTGACATGATAGTCTATTCAGGGGTAGGCAAGAGGATAGACGAGATTGAATACGCCCTTAAGTCAGGGATTTTAATGTTTAACGTGGAATCCATGCAGGAGCTTGACACGATCAACCAATGTGCGGCCAGATTGAACACAAGAGCAAGGATTTCGCTTCGCGTTAATCCTGATATTGATCCGAAGACCCACCCGTATATTGCCACTGGTATGAAAAGAAGCAAGTTTGGGATCAGCCGCGAGGACGCGCCAGAGGCTTATCGATACGCCAGCGGGCTTTCGCATCTCGATGTGATCGGGGTAGACGCGCATATCGGATCACAGCTCACTGATATATCCCCGTTTATTGATGCGCTTAAGAGGTTGAAGGAACTGATTTCTGAGATCAATGGCCTTGGGATTGAGATCAAATATCTTGATTTTGGCGGAGGGCTTGGCATAACTTATGAGCAAGAAACGCCGCCTCATCCGGCTGCATATGCTGAGGCCATTATTAAGGAACTCGGCCATATGCCGCTTACCCTCATATTTGAGCCAGGGCGTGTGCTGGTGGGGAATGCTGGGATACTTGTATCCCGATGTGTTTACGTGAAAAAAGGGGGGCGCAAAAATTTTATCATTGTAGACGCCGCTATGAACGACCTTGTCCGGCCATCTCTTTATGACGCATACCATGCCATACAGCCGGTTGTGCGTGGGGAAAAGAATACGTTTATTGCTGATGTGGTCGGCCCGATCTGCGAATCAGGAGACTTTTTTGCGCATGACCGAGAGGTTATTGAATGCGCGCAAGGCGATTTGCTGGCGGTTATGAGCGCCGGCGCATACGGATTTAGTATGTCGTCTAATTATAACTCAAGGCCGAGGGTTGCTGAGGTGATGGTGAACAAAGATGTATTTCACGTTATCAGAGCCAGGGAGACATACGAAGATATTGTGAGAGGGGAGACGGTTCCAGACTGGTTAATGAAATCAGCCTAACCTCCATGCCTGGTGTGGGCACAACGAAGAAGGGAAATAATGAAAAGGCATAAACTAAATCGAAAAACACAATCTTAATATGGAGAGCGAGAAATGAAAGACTACCACATCAACATATTTTACAGCGAAGAGGACGAAGGCTACATCGCTGACATTCCTGACTTAGACCATTGTTCCGCTTTCGGAGAAACAGCCGAAGAAGCACTTGCAGAGGTCTTGAAAGCAAAAAACGCATGGTTGGAATCGGCAATGTCCAACGCTAAACCTGTCCCGCAGCCATATTATCGTCCGGTAATATATCAGGTGGCGTGACACACCACCCAACTATCTTTACTATTTTAATCCCTCCTCAAGAGGGACTTCCTGTGTCTACCCTAAAATTAATTGGAAGCCCACATAACTCTTATGGCCATGATCCGTGCTACATCGACAATTGCGATAGATGAAAAAGAGATAGAAGAGCGCTTTGTGCGTTCTTCAGGCCCAGGGGGCCAGAACGTGAATAAGGTGGCGACCGCCGTGCAACTGCGTTTCAATGTTCGGGAATCCCCGTCACTTTCTGAAGAGATCAGGATGCGCCTTATGCGGATCGCCGGAAAACGTATATCTGATTCAGGCATACTTGTAATTGAGGCGAAACGATATAGGACGCAGGAGCGAAACAGGAGTGACGCGCTTGAGCGTTTTGTTCAGCTTATTCAGAGAGCGGCGGAAAAACCACGGCCCAGGCGGAAGACTCGACCTGCTCAGGCGTCCAAAGAGGGTAGATTGCGTGATAAAAAATATAGGGGAATGCTGAAGAGCGCTCGCCATCTTGACGCCTCGCTTCACGGTTGACTCGTGTTTTACTACACGAATTGGGGCTTAGGAAAGGGTAGACCAGGTTCTGCAAAAAGGAATCCTTGGCCATATATAATTCCTATATCGATCAATGCTTGCGACTGCTTTTTTCGTTCTATCCCTTCGGCAATTACCTTTGTCTTTATGTTGGCTGCAATCTGTACAATCGTCTTGACAAATTCTCGTTTCAGATCATTTTTTTCAATGTCATGCACCATAGAAATGTCAAGCTTGATATAGTCGGGCGCTAATTGGAGGATAGACTCGAAGTTGGAATAACTTGCTTCAGTATCGTTTATAGTAATTGCCCATTCTACATTTTTTAGATGTTTGGTGGCATTTTTTAGGATCGGGTAGTCTTCTAAAGCCTCCTTTTCAGAGAGTTCAAGTATGACTGTGCCATCCTCTGTGTCGATTGCTTGAAGAAAACTGTCAAGGTAACTTTCCTTAAGCTCTGGGGTATAGATGCTTGCTGGTAATATATTTACAAACAACCCCATGCCTGGGTTGATGCCGTTTGCGTTGGACAAGGCCTTTCGTCTGCATAAATAATCCAATTCAAATAGCAGACCTGTCTCTTCTGCGATACTAAACAAGACATATGGACTCTTATATTGAGTAGCCTCTGGGCCGCGAGATAGCGCCTCGTATCCGATAGTTTCATGGGATGTCATGTTTACTATGGGCTGATAGACGGTTTCGATCTCTTTTTTTAGAATCAAGTCCTGAAGCTCCCTCTTCTTCCGCATAATATGCTTTAATTGTTGATGACCTACCATTATCTTGGCGTCTTCTATTAATTTCTGAAGTAGCCTTTCTTCCTTGATCAAGGCATTTCGAATGGTAAAGGCGTACCCCACCGAGATATTGGTTCCCCTTTTGAGCAGGGGGAAGACGACCATGAACATTGCCTTATTTATGTCTGTTGTTAGTCGGTCTGCCAGATTCTCAAGATCTCCGCATCGGAACTCCTTGTCCTCCCTTTTTTTTGCAAGAAATATATAGAACTGATCGTCCGGAGGATGCTTAACTGTGACAATGTCGTCCTCTCGGATCAATTTGCCCTTCATGTCGGAAATAATATCTCTCAATGCCTGCAATACCTCATTGTAGACCTTTTTTCCGAATTCCTTATTTATTCGCAAAATGCTTGAGGCATCTATTAAGATCAATCCGATGCCGTCATATTCCAATAGACGTTTTTTAATCGTTTCCAGTTTTTCCTGGTATCCTTGAATTGGGTCGATACCAAGCCCCTTGTTATCCGATTTATCTTTCATGATTTTTAGGGTCCCCTGAGTCAGATAGAATAATGTTTTGTAACAGTTTAGGTTTTTGAAAAACTGAGTGTTGCGCGCCCCATGACACATGACCTGTTGAAATTCCCCTCTAACAAGAGGGGTGACCGCGTAGCGGTCGGGGTGTGTGAAAGAGAAAACAACTATAAAAACCTTCC
>JAZDIE010000004.1:0-8922 GCA_043805295.1 Pseudomonadota bacterium | reverse complement strand
TGTAAATTTTGCGCCTTTTACCGGGACAAAAATGCGCCTGACGCATATTTGCTTGACCTAAAAACCCTTAAATATAAAATAGAAGAAACCATTGCCCTGGGCGGAAGACAGATTCTCCTTCAAGGCGGCCTCCACCCTGATCTCCCATTAGAATATTATGAAGATCTATTGCAAAACATTAAACATCATCACCCTATATGGATTCACGGTTTTTCTCCCCCTGAGATCATGCACATAAGCAATACCTCAAAACTTACGGTTAAAGAGGTCATTGTCCGTCTGATAAAATCAGGACTGGACTCCATACCTGGCGGAGGCGCAGAGATACTTGTTGATCGTGTAAGGAATAAGATATCACCCCTGAAATGCAACTCCGCACAATGGCTTAATGTCATGGAAACAGCGCACGGCCTGGGACTTAAAACCACAGCCACCATGATGTTCGGCCATATTGAGACCGTTGAAGAACGGATTGAACATCTAGTCAAGATTAGAGACCTTCAGGATATAACTAAAGGGTTTACCGCGTTTATCCCATGGCCGTTTCAGCCTGACTTTACCAGCCTTGAAGCAAAAAAAACAACAGCCGTAGAATATCTGAAAACCCTTGCTATCTCTCGTATTTTTCTCGACAACATACCAAACATACAGGCGTCATGGGTAACACAGGGGGCTAAGATAGCGCAAGTAGCCCTCAATTTCGGGGCAAATGATATGGGAAGCACCATGATCGAAGAAAACGTGGTGGCAGCAGCAGGCGTTTCATACCGGATACCTGAAAAAGAGATAATCAGAATCATAGAAGACGCAGGGCATAAGGCTTGCCGGAGAAACATGGCATATGAGTTGATGAAATGAAGGGTGTTATATATCATAATGCGAAATGGGTATACCCCATAAGCCGTCCGCCTATTGAAAACGGGGTAATAGCAATCAGAGATCATAGGATAATAGATATAGGCTCAAAGTCTGATTTCAGACTATGCGTCTCTGACAAAATAATAGATCATGGGGACGTTGCTATCCTCCCCTCTCTTGTAAACACCCATACCCACCTTGAGATATCGGCATTGCAGGGAAAGTTTGGGAAAGATATGGATTTTGTAGAGTGGCTATATCTACTATTGGAAGAAAGAAAAAAACTAGATCAAGATGACGTATCCCAGGGGATTGCGCATGGCATAAACATGGCTATAGCGCACGGCACAGGCCTGATCGCAGATATCTCAAATACCGGCATGTCAATAGAACACCTGAAAAACTCTTTTATCAAAAGCGTTATTTTTATAGAAGTAATCGGACTTCACTTAAAGACTGCCAACATATATCTTGAGCGGTATAAAAATCTCCAAACCAAAGGAACTGATAATACGACCATAGCCATTGCAGGTCATGCCCCATATTCGGTTGCCCCTAAAATACTAAAAAAAATATTCGACTCTACAAAGCAAGGCTATCCCAGAGCATCCATCCACCTGGCTGAAAGCCGGCACGAGTCTGACTTTCTCATGGGTAAAGGCGATCTCCTTGCTTTCATGAATAACCTCGGTTTCATGGACAAAAAAGGCTGGGTTTCTCCAGGAAAAAGCCCTGTAGCCTATCTTGACGATCTCGATTGCCTTACAAAAGAGACATTGTGCGTTCATATGGTTAATGTCTCTGACGCTGACATGGAAATACTGGCGAATAAAAAACCTTTGATCTCCCTCTGCCCAAGAAGCAATAAGACATTGCAAGCAGGAAGACCTCCTATTGAAAAATTTTTAAATCTTGGTTTAATCGTGACACTTGGAACTGACAGCCTGGCAAGCAATAACGAACTGTCGATCTTCAAGGAAATGGCAGAACTAAAGCGAATTGCGCCTGATATCCCTTCTTATGAAATTATAAAAATGGCCACAATAAATGGGGCAATCGCCCTTAATATGGAAAACTCAATGGGAAGCATTGATCCAGGAAAATCAGATTTATTAATAGCCTTACCAGTGGAATCCCAACACCCAAAAGAACTTTATGAAGAGATTGTATCCGAGGGTCATAAAAAAGATATAAAATGGATTGCTTCAGCATGATACAAACACGGCTAGGGATAACCGAGTATTTAAACACAAAGCCTTTATTCTACGGATTTAATTCTGGAATAATAGAAAAAAACTTTCTTGCAACATATGGATCGCCACGATACCTGAATCATCTCCTTGCTCAAGGCGACCTTGATATAAGCCTTATCTCGTCTGCGGCATATGCCTTACACCCCGGAAAATATTTTTTATTGCCTGACCTCTCAATAAGTTCTTACGGCCCAGTGGCAAGCGTAATACTATTCAGCAGAGTTCCTTTTGAGGAGCTTAATGACAAAACAGTGCTCTTGACAGATAGCTCCTTCACCTCAATCGAGTTAACCAAGATACTCCTGCGCAAAAAATTTCATGTATCGCCTCTCTATCGTATAGAAAAAATTCACGTAGGGGTTCAATATTTTGAACCCCTACTTCCTGAAAAGGAATATAGCGGCATGTTGTTGATTGGAGACGATGCCCTGCATATGAAACAGAGACACATGTTCCCATATATGCTTGACCTGGGCGAAAGCTGGTATGACCTGACAGGGCTACCTTTTGTCTTTGCGGTCTTTGCTGTCCGCAAAGACTTTTGCGTTGATCATTATGACGTATGCCAAAAGGTGTATACAGACATGCTGGAATCAAAAAAATACGGGCTGGCACATCTTGCTGAAATCAGCGAGAAAGCGCATAAACATACAGGGCTGACTGCTGAACAATGCCGCGAATATTTTAAACACTTAAGCTATGGGCTGGACGGTTTATACCTGAAAGGACTTCAGCTTTTTTTCAAGTATCTTTATGAGATAGGATCCATAACAGAACCATCAGAGATCAACTTCATGACAGTATAACGGGTCAGGCATGTCTGACAACACTGATAAATCCCCTTTAAAAAGAGGGGCGGACGCGAAGCGGACGGGGTGTGTAAAATTGAACTCTTTATAAATCCGTCAAGATAAGGATATTATGAACATAAGAATCGAACAAGACAGCCTTGGAGAGATCGTTGTGCCATCAGACAAGTACTATGGCGCGCAAACTATGCGATCGCTGAAAAATTTTCCAATCTCAACAGAACGTATGCCAATTGAGATTATACGCGCGCTTGGGATCACAAAAAAAGCTGCGGCAATAGTAAACTCAAGCCTCGGCCTGCTAGATAAGAAGAAAGCAGAAATCATCAGTAGAGTCGCAGACGAAATCATTGAAGGAAAACTTGTCGAGCATTTCCCGCTCCTGGTCTGGCAGACTGGGAGCGGAACCCAGACAAACATGAACGTAAACGAGGTCATTAGTAATAGGGCAATTGAACTCCTGGGCGGTGTCATGGGAAGTAAAGACCCTATCCATCCGAATAACCACTGCAACCTGTCTCAATCTTCAAATGATGTTTTCCCAACCGCAATGCATATCGCGTCAATAATCACGCTGAATCAAAACCTTATTCCGTCTCTTTCATTATTGGAAAAGACACTTGCTGAACATGCAAAATCCTTTAATGAAATTATAAAAATAGGCAGAACCCACCTCCAGGACGCGGTTCCGCTCACCCTTGGACAGGAATTCTCTGGATACGCATCACAAATCAGCCACGGGATTCGCGCGATCAAGCACACGCTTCCTCACTTGCTTGAACTACCAATAGGCGGCACAGCAGTCGGGACAGGGTTAAATACCCATCCTGATTATGCAAGGCTCATAGTCAATGAGATATGCCATATTACAGCTTATCCGTTTGCCTGCTCTGAAAACAGGTTCGAGTCCCAGGCCGCGCACGACGCTATAGTTGAGACAAGCGGCGCTATTAAAACAATCGCGTGCAGCCTACTGAAAATCGCAAACGATATCCGTTTGCTTGCAAGCGGACCAAGGTGCGGCATTGGTGAACTACTGCTGCCTGAAAATGAACCCGGCAGCTCAATGATGCCTGGCAAGGTAAATCCGACACAGTGCGAGGCAATGGCAATGGCCTGCGTACAAATCATTGGAAACGATATGACTATCTCCCTGGCAGGGGCATCTGGAAATTTTGAGTTAAACGCCTATAAACCGGTTATGATATACAATCTGCTTCAATCAATCCGGCTTATTGCAGACGCATCCCAATCTTTTAATGACCGGTGCCTGGTTAGCATTAAGCCAAATATCGAACAAATAAAAAGGCATCTTGAAAATTCACTCATGCTGGTAACAGCAATCAACCCAGTGGTAGGATATGATAATGCTGCAAAGATCGTTCAAAAGGCGTATAAAGAAGGAAAAACCCTCAAAGAGGCAGCAATAGAACTAAGACTTCTTACAGCTCAGGAATTTGACAAGCACATTTTGCCAGCACAAATGCTTGGGCCAAACAAATAGAATAATTTCAGATAATGAAAGGTTACAAACCTCTACCCGCAGACAGATTAATTGCCTGCGCCCTTTTATATTAGACGCAGGCATTAATCTCCACCGGCACATTCGAGGGAACCGCTAGTTCCGCTTCCAGCTTTTTAGCCACATGATACGGGGGTCTATGTTGAGTTTAATTTCGGTATTTCCACCAAAAAGGCCGCTTTGTGGGTTTGCCGTGCGCATTTGAATCGATGAGCCAGAGGGTTCCCTATTGATTTGCGGCGCAAAGGCTATGCCACCGCCAAAAGTCAAATCTGTGTACCGTGGATGGCTGTCGTGAACCGGCTGTTGGCTTGGCTTAAAGTCTATCACAGGCAGTCCTCCGTGCTTCGCTTCCACACCTGTTATGTAATCAACGGCGTAAAGCCTTGAAGAGCCGCAAAATGTTTGAGTGCAGTTATTTGGGTTGAAAGAAGTGAAAAATACGACTTTTGAGGCAGCAGTGGGGTCTGTGACAACGCGTTCACTTGAACCGCTAAAATTAAACTTCCAGCCTATGTCATAGAATCTATTATATATGGCCTGATCTGTCGCAAGATATTGCTCAAGTTCGGTCCCTGTGTCAAGGCTTGCGCTCGTGATGTCAACCAGATCGCCCATATTAACGGAAGCGCTGGAATAATAGCCCTGAGCATCCTTTTCCTCTACAATACAGTAGAACGAGTTGGATGTTGCCAGTGGATCTAATTTATCTTTTTCCATTATAAGCCTTCCTGTGCCGAAGAATACTCTCAGTTTTCGGCAAGAAATATTTGCGTTTGTTTTATCGAACACAAGAAGCGGTTTGCTGGTGATGGACTGACCGGCCTGGCAAAATACGCCGCCGTTCCAGTTCCCATTGATTGCATCTTCCTTGTTTGAATCATAATAGCTAAATTTCCATAATTTGCCATTTACGTCGCCGACATAGATCAGATCAAAATACCCATCATCATCTGAATCAACAGCCTCAGGCGATGTGGGAGTATAATAATCAAAGTTTTCATCTTTAGCGCCCAGACCAAACGTAAACACTGGCTCGCCATTCGCAATATTCAAAGCTGCAAGCTTGCCTGTGTTGCCAGACTCATCATAGCCGCTCGTGATAATAGCAACCCAGCAATCATTGCTGCCATGTTTAATTTTACCAATACGCGGTATGGTGGAAGATTTCGACATCTGCTCAGAGGATGGTTCTGGGAATAGCATCTTGTCCCATATCACAGCAAAGTCGGCCGGATCAGGGTCTGTGATATCAAGGCAGAAGACTTCCCTGCCTCCAAGCCTGCAACCTCCGATAAGAACTGTCTTCCATGAATCTGGGGCATTAATATCTGTCTGAACATCTGCAATAACAGGCGTCAGGTCAACGGAATAGTGATGGCTGGCGTCGCTGTTAAAAGCAGGGAGATTTGGCAGTACCTCAGTTGGGATATACGCCCATTTTTCAACGCCATCCTCTGCGCCAAAAACGTGCAGCATGCCGTCATTTGCGCCGACGTAGATCATTTTTGTCCTGTCCGAATGGTCGGCCTTGAAAGTCTGATAACCAACATCGTCCTGGCCGTCATCGTCTTCGTCCTTGAACCCATAACCGCCCATAGGAGGCCCAACATAGACCGGTGCAGAGTTAATGATATCGGCTATTGATGACTCGACAGGATGATCATCGACTCTATGCGCCTCCCGAATCTTGGTGATTTTTGCGTCAATATCAGCAGCATCACCCCAGCCATAGTCGCTGAGTCCAAGCGCGTCTTTATTTGATGTTGTAAACTCCACCTTACTGCAGCCGCTTCCGTCACAAACGCCGGCGTATATATTCCTGGAACCAGGAAGAGTCGTTGTCCACCTCTGCTGGCCACCTGTCAGGTCGCTATTGTCATACATCATACATGTCAGTTTTCCGGTCCAGTCACCCCATACAAAGGAAGGCGAAACAACGTGCGTCTTGATATCGTTACCAACAGACATTTTAAATATTTTACATGGAGCGCCGGTCATTTCTTCATCAGCGCCGGACGCCTTACTGGCCGGGCAACAGAGCATTGCAAAGCATACAAATACAACCGAAAGACCGAACGCAATTTTTTTCATGACCATTAACTCCTTTTTTGTAATACTTTTATTTCCATCATTTATCATTGGACGGTTCAGGCAGGCCTGAACCCTACGGGACAATTTTAACAATGATACCCAAATCCTGTAGGGAACGGGACTGCCCGTTCCGTTAATTAATTCCTGACTATATTCCTTACTCCTCCAGTTCCATGCCAAGTTGTCCAGCCAACTCTTTAAGAATATCTTCCATAGCGGTTTCCACACTTGCCTGATCGGTTGCAGGTATATAAAGACCATGACCATCTGCTACTGCGGCTTCCCGAAGAAAATCGCTGATAGGAATTTTATAGTCGTCGTGGGGCATATGGATTATGTGGGTCGTTGCATTCTGCTCACCTGGTATATCATCGACCGGCCTCAGGTCTTTGAGGCAATCACCCGATATAGGATCCTTCTCATCGCAGTCGTTGGGGTTCGTTTTTTTATCACGATACATAAACCGTGCTACATTGTCCAAATACCGGGTATTTTTTTCTCCAAGACTGGTGGCAGTAGTCGAGCTTCCGCTCTTTCCTCCTCCGCTGCCACAAATATTGTAATAAAAGCCCATAAGAGGGAACCAACATTGATAGAAAAAAGGAGCATTCCATCCCAGACCATATCCCAAAATTTGAGGAACATAACCGTACCCTCCGCCATAAAAACCATTATAACCGCCAAACCCGCCATAAAACCCGCCAAACCCGCCATAAAACCCGCCATAACCGCTACTGCTTTTCTTTCTCTTACACGTACTGTCAGGACACGTATAGTCAAGCCTTTCATTATTTTCATTACGGTTATAGGAAGGATTCCCTGTTGTACATTTATATTGAGAGCTGGTACATCTGGACTGATCGCTAGGATATTTGCACGAACAAGTCGTTGGCAGACCATCTTCGTCTTTTAGAAATTGCAGATCATCGCATGTATCATCTGCTTCCGGCGCTTCTCCTGCCTCCTTCAAGGCATCGATCATTGACTCCCAGCCGTCATCGTAGTTTATCTCGCCGTCGGTAATCATAATAACCCCTGTAACCTCATGAGAGGCTATAATAGGACTTGTTATGTCGCCAGCGCCGATATATGATTCATCTATGTCAACGCTGTTTGTCGTGGTCTTTCTGGGACTGCCGCTCCACCACCACCAGCCACCCCACCAGGATATGCCGTTGAGGACATTTGTAGTGAGGATCGGATAGCTCCCCAGCAACCCGCTATAGCCAAGGTAATAATAAGGAGTATACCAAACCAACAAACACATACTGCAATTCATATAACCAGATGGAATACAAGTCTGGCTTCCAAATCCAGGCGGCCATCCACCCCAGTTATATGTCGGATAACATATAGAAGGAAATGATTGCCAGTAACAACATGACCCGCCCCCTGTTGTTTGTCGGCTTGAAGTATGTTCGGATGTTGTAGGCGTTACTGTGGGGTCATGCCCGAAATACATGGCTGCCGTGAATAATGTCTCCGCAAGATTGCTGTGCGAAGTTCCCAAATTCCATCCTGCACTCTTATCAATATATTGGACAATCCCATCAGCGCCTGTCGATGCGCTGCATGGAATCAGCAGTTCTCCACCACGATTGACGTCGGTAGTGGTGCTGGTGTTGTTGCCGCCTGTGGTGCTGGTGCTCGAACCGCTGCCGTTCATTCTCATCAGTCCCCACTTGAAGGAGGGGTATTTTTTAACGATAGTTTTTATAGCCGCCTTGGTTGCCTCAAACTTTGTTGTTCCCATTGATTTGGTGTCGTCAACGATCAAAAGTACGTTGATATCGCCGTACCATTTTTTACATATAAACGCCGGCAATGGTCGTTTGTTTGAGCAAGATGAGAGCGCCCGGCCAACCGCCACCTCGATATTCATGGTATGTGAAGCGCTGTCTGTTATAGTCAGATTGGCGACGCCGTTTGCGTTAGCGGTTATATTAATATGGCCTGTATCGCAATCTTCCGGGTCAGCGGCTACTACTGGATTTGTAACTGAGGTGACTGTGGCTACGCCTGAATTGTCGTTAGACACGGTGTAAGGCGGCAGACCGCCTTGAACCGTAAAGCTTCCTGTGTTTCCAGCGTCAAGCATTAATGCTACAGGATCAACCTCAAAGGCGGGGACTATGTTTACTATAAGATAAGCGCAATTGCCCGCGCTATCGTATACTACAATTTCACCATTCCCATACTCCTTCCCCTCTATCTCCAGTATGTTCTCTTCCTTAGGCGTTATAAACAACATAGTATCGTCCTGCGTAGGCATGCCAGTTATAGTTCCGACCTCTTCCTCATCCACAATATTCACGGTGATTGTAGGCGTATAGGCGCTGCATTCTGTCCCATATGCGACAGGCAGAAAAAAGTACGGCTCTGTCCC
>JAZDIE010000003.1:0-2255 GCA_043805295.1 Pseudomonadota bacterium | reverse complement strand
CTCTGCTGATTTCGATATTTTTTCGGGCAAATCCCTTATAAGAACCATATCGGAAACCATAAACCTGCCTTTTGGCTTCAACACCCTGAAAGCCTCATTGAATACTTTTTGTTTATCGCTTGCCAGGTTTATAACACAATTGCTTATAACGCAATCAGCAATGTTGTCATCCAGTGGAATATCCTCAATATCTCCGCATCTGAATTCCACGTTTTTAAAACCTGCTTTCAGGGCATTTTCTTTGGCTTTTTCCACCATTTCTTTTGTCATATCTATCCCGATGACTTTGCCTTTGTTTCCTACTCTCTTAGCAGCCAAAAAAACATCTATCCCTCCTCCCGATCCAAGGTCTACAACCGTTTCTCCTTCCCGCAAAGATGCCAAAGCAACAGGATTGCCGCACCCTAGGCCCATGTCTGCGTCATTAGGAATTGCCTCCAGCTCTTCTTTGGTGTAGCCTATTTTTTGAGAAACATTGCTGCCTGAACAGCATGAAGCACTCGCTTCGCAGCAACTTTTCTTTTTGCCTTTAGCAATAGAGCCGTAAATCTTCTTAATAAAATCTTTCACTTCATGGCTCCTTAATTTTTTCCACTTACGTTCGGTTCCCATACTGGCAATTCCCGTAATTCATTATGCTGCAAGTAACTAACCTTTATTATGCCACTCTATCAGGAAATGTAAAATCCGAGTGTAATATAGGCCAACAAGGATAAATACGACTCCTGTAATTTTTCGGGTATAGTATTCCAGCCGCGTGATCCTATAAAACCAATGACTCAGCGATCTCACACCTAACGCAATGGCAACAGAAAATAAAAGAACCGGTAATCCTGTGCCGATTCCGTAAATAAATGGTAGAACGATACCGCTTTTATTGGTAATAGCTAAAGGAATAAGGCTCCCAAAGAATAACGCCGCTGAGATTGGACAAAACGCCAGAGCAAAGATAAAGCCAAGCAAAAAGGCGCCCGGGGCACCGGACTCCGCAAGTTTATTATGGTGCTTTTGTGATAGCGATAGTCCCGGCAGGCGAATAGTAATTATTTCCAACAAAATAAGCCCTGTAAGAATTAATATCGGCCCCAGAGCTTTGCCCATGTATTTCTGTAAGAACTGAGCAACCTGCGGGACGCTTAAAAGAGAACTAATGATAATCCATCCCAGGAACGCATAAGAGGCCATACGTCCCAGCGTATACGCCAATCCTGAGACAAACACAAGCACCGGATGGTTTATCTTCTTGGACAGAAAAGAGATGGCGGCCACGTTACTGGCCAAAGGACACGGACTAACTGATGTCAAAATCCCCAGCCACAATGCCGAAACAAAGCTTATTAATATCTCTGTCATTAGGCGTCCTTCAGAAAATCGGTGACTCCTGCTTTCACGTAATCAAGAAACCTCTGTTTATTACCGACGTATTCCCATATTTTATTAAGATTTGTCCATTTTATTTCTTTACCATCTTTGACTAAAGACAGGATGAGTGATTTCGTATAAAGTTGGTAGCCATCGCAAAAGTGTTCGTTGCCTTTATCTTCCACATTTACAACTTTATATTCCAACTTTCCGGATTGAAGCGCATCTTTAAAATTAGCTTCTATTGCTTCCTTTGAATACTGTTCCAGTTTATGACAGGTAGGGCAGCGCATTGTTCCATGAAAATAATAAGCGACAACATGAGCGCCTTTTGCGTCCTCTCCTGCTTGAGCTGGCAGAGCAATAATTATTCCGCTGCTACTTAGCGCAGTAATCGCCAAAAGAATAAAAAATAGTTTCTTCAATCTTTCCTCCTTACTTTGAAATCATCTTCTTAATCTCATCCTTGCTTAATACCTTGCCGAATGAAACTATCGTGCCATCAAGGGCAAGCGCAGGAGTCATCATCACGCCATATTCGGTTATTTTTCCAATATCCGTCACCTTGGAAACTTCAGCGGCTATATTAAGCTCCTTTACTGCCGCCTCTGCATTGGCAGTAAGTTGTTTGCACTTGGGACATCCTACTCCTAAAATTTCGATTTTCATCTCATCTCCTCGCCTTTAAGCCCTGTATTTAACGTATCATCATTCCAAAAACATATCCCGCTATGGTCGAAAATCCTACTATGAGCACGAAGAAAATAAGCGTCTTGCGCCATCCTAATACCTTATTAATAACCAGGATGCTCGGCACTGACAATGCAGGGCCGGCCAGAAGAAGCGCAAGCGCAGGCCCCTTGCCCATGCCAAGACGCATTAACATTTGCGTA
>JAZDIE010000002.1:0-5079 GCA_043805295.1 Pseudomonadota bacterium | reverse complement strand
ATTACTGATGATAGGGCCGTGTACGGCCAATGGGCTTGATATCAGGCTGAAAAGCGATCTGGTCTCTCAACCCTATGTAACAATGACTCAAGAGGTAATGGCGCGGTTTGGCGCGTCTGTGGAATACAAAAAGGATGAAGGCGTTGGTGGGCAAGGGAGATTTATTGTCCAGGGGGGCGCTGGGTACAGACCAGGCAAGGTGGTCATAGAGCCGGACGCGTCAAATGCGAGTTATTTTTGGGCTGCTGCTGCCCTTTCCGGCAGCCGGATCAAGGTTTTGGGTATTGATCAAAGATCAGGGCAAGGGGACATTGGAGTCCTTGATCTACTTGTCCAAATGGGTTGTAAGGTGATCCATGAGAGCGACGGCATTACTGTGGAAGGAGGGGCGCTTCGCGGTATTACGGTGGATATGGGGATGATGCCTGACATGGTTCCTACCATCTCAGTGGTTGCGGCATTTGCGCAAGGAAAGACCGTTATCCGGAACGTGGCGCACCTTAAAGTAAAGGAGACCGACCGGCTTGCCGCGGTTAAAAATGAATTGACCAGTATGGGGATAAATGTGGAACTTCTATCTGACGGCTTGGTTATCGAGGGCGGGATGCCTCATGGCGCTATTATCGAGACCTATGAAGACCACAGAATAGCAATGGCGTTTGCTATAGCCGGGCTGGTTGTCCCTGGGGTGCGCATCAAAAACCCCGCGTGTGTGGAGAAATCGTTTTCAGGATTTTGGGATACGCTCGAAAAACTTTATTGACGAATCTTTGTTGCTCTCGGAGAAAGACAATGCAAACAATACATCATGAGTATGTAATCGATGGTAATGGGAACAAGAAGGCTGTTTTAGTGCCACTTTCCGAGTGGGAGCAAATATTGGATGATATTGAAGAACTCGACGACATAAGAGCATATGATGAAACTAAGTCTCAAACTTCTGAGCCGATTCCTTTTGATCAAGCTGTAGACGAGCTTAAGAGAAGAAAAACCAATTGAAGTACAAGCTTTCTATTGAGCGATCTGCGCAAAAAGGATTATCCAAGATGCCTCATCGGGAGCAAGACCGTATAATAGCTGCTATCCAGAATCTTGCCGATAATCCAAGACCGCCCAATGCCAAAAAGCTGACTGGTAGAGATGCTTGGCGAATGCGTATTGGCGACTACCGCGTTATCTATGAAATATATGATGACACTCTCATAGTTCTTGTTGTCCATCTTGGACATCGAAAGGATATATACAGAAAATAGTTATGATTCATATAGATCAGAAACAAAATGTTTTTAGCCGGAGGATGACCGGCCAAGGTGGATGATTTTTATGATCTCATTGCCTGTCTTAACTCATCATTGTCTGCTTTCCGCTGTCGCCGGGGCGCTTTCCTTTGCAGTCTCTGCTGGCATATTGCTTTGGAGAAGCAGGGCCAGGAAGCTTTCTCAAGAGTCGAACGTAGAAAATCCTCTTATGCTCCCGCTTTTAGAAGATATCCCTCATTTTGTTTATATCGTGGATCCGGCTGATTTTTCCATGTTGTACGCAAACAGGGTCGCCAGAGAAAATATAGGCGAGATAGAAGGGAAGAAATGTTTTACCCTGATCCACGGAAGAACTACTCCTTGCGAGCCGTGCCATTCGTTTCTCTTGTTTAAGGAAAACATGGCAGGCCATGAGGCTACAAGCGAGGCATATAATGAAATCACCCATCGGACATACAGTATCACTTCAAGGTTAATAGACTGGCGCGACGGCAGAAAAGCCCTTTATCAGATCGCTACTGATATCTCGGTTCTAAAGCATACCCAGGAAGACCTTGGGCAGCGGCTCAAATTTGAGGAGCTAGTCTCTGCCATCTCTTCTCAATTTGCCCGCACCATGCAGCCAGCCGAGGTTTTTGCCGATGTCCTGGGACTTTTGGGAAACCACCTTAATGTTAATCGCGTATCTTTTTTTGCAATAGACCCTGGTTTAAAGGAATGCTCCATTGTCTATCAGTGGAAAAGGGGTGTGGAGGATCAATTAAGCAAAGGGCGTAAATTCTTATGGCGTGAGACACCCTGGCTTATAAATGAGATCAATGCAGGTCATACTGTGGTATCGGAAGACCTGTCGGAGTTGCCGCAGCCGGATAAGGATGCCTTGGCGATTCGCGGGGTAAAATCGTTTCTGGCCTTTCCTCTCCGGTTTGAGAAGAGATCAATGGGGTTTCTCAAGTTTGACGACTGCTTTAAAAAGCGTCCATGGTCGCCTCTGGAATTGAGATTGTTAAAGGCTGTGGCTGATATGATTTCGCAGGCGGCAAAACGCCAGGAAGACATCGAGGCAAGGGATACCGCGCTTGGGCAGTTGATCAACGCGGAGCGTCTCTCGTCTCTTGGCACTTTGGTGGCAGGGGTCGCCCACGAGATAAACAATCCCAACAACTTTATAATGTTTAACGTTTCTCTTTTGATTGACAGATATTGGAAAGAGGTAAAGCCTGCTTTAAAGGAGTACTCAGACAGGCATCCTGTATGGAAGATAGGCGATCTTACATTTTCTGAACTATGTAACGACATGGAAGAGATATTTCACGATATTCGGACTGGAAGCAGCCGCATAAAGGGGATTGTGGAAAACCTGAAAGACTTTGCCCGGATAGATAACGGCGGAGCTGGGGAGGCGTTTGATATCTCAGAGTGCGTGGATCGGGCAGTCAAGATCGGCGGGGTGTCGATTCGAAACAAAATACAGGACTTTACCTGTACTGTTGATCCAAACATGCCTGCTATTGTAGGGCATCGGCAGAGGATCGAGCAGGTGATTATCAACATAATGCTTAACGCAATCTCAGCGTTGGATGGCCGGAAGGAAAGCATTGTAAGGCTCCACGCGTTTCTTGCGAGCCAGACTACTATCAGGATCGATGTTGAAGATAACGGCGTGGGGATGTGTTCTGAGGTGGCGAGCCGCATATTTGATCCGTTTTTTACCACACGCAAGGAGTCTGGCGGTACAGGCCTGGGGCTTTCAGTCTCCTACGGGATTGTGAGAGATCACGGCGGCAAGATATTGGTTGAATCTAACCAGGGCAAGGGGACCAGGTTTTCCGTGCTACTTCCAGTGTTGCCTGGAAATGCACTGACTGCGCCTGTGCCAGGACTTCTTGTTGTTGATGATGACGAGGAGTTTGTAAAATGGCTTGTGGACCAGGTAAACGGCATAGGGAGAAACGTTGTTGGAATATCTGATCCGCGAAATGCGCCGGATGTGGTTTCAGGAGATCCTGACATAATGTTTGTGCTCCTTGACCAGCATATGCCGCATATCACAGGGATTGATCTTATTGGAATGTTGCGCAGTATCCGGCCTTTTCTTTCCATATATATTATGTCCGGCAGGTTTTCCGCTGAGTTTGCGAACCAGGCCGTGCAGGCAGGGGCGAGCGGGTTTTTGCAGAAGCCTATCCAGGACGTGAATGATTTGCTTCGCATAATAGGCATGAACAAACATGAAAATACTGATAGTTGACGACGAAGACATATCGTGCCGCTCGATCCAGCGGATGCTCAGGACAGAAGGGATTCGCAGTGTATCTATTGCAGGGAGCGGCAAAGAGGCCTTAGATACGATTCGCAATGCCTCGTTTGATGTTGTTATACTTGACGTTATGCTGCCAGACATCAATGGGGACGAGGTGTTGAAGGCCGCAAAGGAGATAAACTTTGAGGCAGAGTTTGTGATGTTGAGCGCATTTGCGGATGTCTCTACCGCTGTGCGGTGCCTAAAACACGGGGCCTATGATTATCTTACAAAACCAGTTGATTACGAGGCGCTTTCAAGATCGGTCAGGCGGGCTTATGAACATAAGCTACTTGTCAAGGGTATAGCTGGTTTTACAGAAGATTCAGAATCGCCGCTTCCTGATGCGTTCAACAAGATAAAAACCGTTGATAAAGCGCTTTTAAAGGCGTTGCGGTTTGCCGCTCTTTTGGCTGAGACCGACAACGCAGTCCTGATAACAGGCGAGACAGGCACTGGCAAGGAGCTGGCGGCGGTTGCGATCCATGAAACAAGCAGTCGGCGTTCCGGCCCGTTTGTCGCGGTCAATGTCGCGGCAGTCGCGGACAACCTTTTCGAGGGCGCTTTTTTCGGGCATGTAAAAGGCGCCTTTACCGGCGCTGACAGGGAGTCTATGGGGTATGTGGAAAAGGCCGAGGGCGGCACCCTTTTTTTAGACGAAATTGGGGATCTTTCTCCTGCTAGCCAGGCAAAGCTATTGCGACTTTTACAGGAAAAGGACTTTTTCAAGGTGGGAAGCGCCATGCTACAGCGCGCTAACATTCGAATCATATCCGCCACAAATCAGGATTTGAAGGCGCTTTGCCAGAGCGGAAGGTTTCGTACAGACCTTTACTATAGGCTCAGGATGGGGCAAGTGTACTTGCCAGCGCTTGACGCACGCAGGGGTGACATACCCCTTCTTGCCCATTATTTTTTAAACGAGTTGAATTTAAAGTACGGTAAAAAAATTTCCTTTACCCCTGAAGCGCTTGCAGCCATTAGGACTGCAAGGTTTCCAGGGAATGTGCGCGAGATCCTTCAGGTGGTTGAAAGAGGGATGCTCGGCAAAAACCAATCAGATAAAATATTCCCCTCTGACCTTGATCTTGAACTCTCCCAAGAATCCAACTGCTATATAACCGGATCCCAGCAGGTTCCCATGATAACGCTTAGAGAATGCAGGGCGCGGCACGTGCTTGGTGTGCTTGAAAACTGCGGCGGCAACCGGAGTCAGTCAGCCCAGGTGCTTGGCATATCAGTCCGGCAATTGCAGAAATACCTTATAGGCGTAAAGAAGACGGATCAATAAAAAATGATCATTGTAGGGGTTCAAGATTTTGAACCCCTACAATACACGGTCCGCGAAGGACGATTTTGTGTGCCCCAAAGGGGCTGTGTACATCAAGCCCAGGGTTGCGGCTTGGCCGCTACCCTGGGGTGCTATAATGCGTATCCTCAACCCCAACGGGGTTACGTCAGAATTACGCAACCCCGTTGGGGTTGGGGATCGGTGATATCATACACCCAGGGTAGCGG
>JAZDIE010000001.1:0-3826 GCA_043805295.1 Pseudomonadota bacterium | reverse complement strand
ATCAAACTGATAATCAGGATATCTGGTTTGGATATTAAAATCAGTTACCTTATCTAAAAAGCACTTTTGTTCTTCACTCATTTCAATTTGGCAAAGTTCTCCCAGCCTTACAAGATTGTGAATCTTGGGAGGAATTTTATTGTCATGCTTATCGACATAAATAGCTTTTAACGTTTTTTCTAATACCAAATGCCCCACAAAAAGGCACCAATCGTTCCTTTCCGTTTCAAACATGCTCCGAGCAGTTTTTAAATCATGATCTGCGCTTTCAAGCCAATATCTTTTATGTTCTTCTTTTGTCATAAGTTTTCAATATAGACTCTGGAAATTTATTTTCATTATAACACAATCAAATAGCTTCGCACAGGACGGTTAAGATTTCTCACTTCGTTTGAAATGACAGTGGGATATCTAATTCAGGTATTATATCGGTATAAAATACATACGACTTAACCACAAATATCTCTCTCAAAAAACCATTTAACCTTATGGCCGCAATGTCCGAATTATGTGATATATAATTTTATGTAATACTTTGGTTGTTTGAAATTGGGCGTTGTACACTTTTGATGCTCGAATTTGTTTTAAATCCCCTCTAACAAGAGGGGTGGCTGCGAAGCAGACGGGGTGTGTAAAAAGAAAACGAAAAGGAATTACCAATGAATATTGATTTACTGGCCGAACAAATCGACCTTGAACCTGATGAATACAAAAAGCTTATTGAGATTTTTTTAGATTCCACCAGCGCTAATCTGAAAGCGCTCCGGCATGCACTCGGTGTTGGAGACGCCTCACAAGTTGCCTTTGTTGCGCATGACATAAAAGGCGCCTCTCTCAGCCTTGGTTTGACCGAAATAGCCAAGCTTGCAGGCGATATAGAAAAAATAGCCCGGATGGCTACTCAATCAGAACTTATTCAAAAAGCCGAGGCGATTCAAGCCTTGTGTAACACATTGGCCGGGCAACTAAAAAATGCCGGCATATCATACAATCAAGGGGTGGAAGAAGAGGAAATGGATAAAAACAATACGATCCTGGTAGTCGACAATCAGCCGGAATTTCTAAGTCTCATGACAAAAATTCTTCAAAAGCGGCCATACAGGGTGCTTTTGGCAAAGGACGGCATGTCCGCGCTTGAACTGCTGAAGGCGCACTCTCCTGGTATAATCTTTGTCGATCTTGTCATGCCTAATATAGCCGGTGATAAACTCTGCCAGATCATACGCGGGATGCCAGATCATAAAAATGTTTTTATTGCGTTGATAACCGCCATAGCGCAAGAACAGAAAATAAACTTCATCTCGTTAGGCGCGAACGCCTGTATTGCAAAAGGCCCGTTTGATAAGATGAGAGACAACGTATTGTTTGTGATTGATAAATTTGAGCAAGGCGACCTGGCTGACCTTGACAGCCACATCATAGGCGTAGAAGAAGTTGATTCGCGCACAATAACAAGCGAACTAATCTTTTCTAACAAACACCTTGAGGATATCCTGTCCAGCATGGCCGAAGGGGTAATGGAACTTGACCATGATGGAAGAATTGTTTACGCCAACCGCGCGGCGCTTTCAATCCTCGGCTTGCCGGAAGAAAAGGCGCTGTCTATGCGCTTTCTTGAATTTTTTGCAGAGCCTCATCTGAAACAAGTGCAATGCCTGCTGGATATTATAGCCAAAAACAAAACTCCACAGGAGATATCTCAGGAATCGCCAGTTATCATGAATGAGAGAGAGATAGCAATGCACCTCTTGCCAATCGTTGGAAGCATGGGAGGTTCTATTGTTGTCATTTTTAGAGACGTCACTGAAAGGCGGCAGATGGAAGAGCGGCTGCGCCTCTCAAACAAGATGGAGGCGATAGGATCTCTTGCCGGCGGAATCGCTCATGACTTTAATAATATACTTATGGTGATACAAGGCAATGCGCAACTGATGGCTATGGATTTAGACCATTCAGGGCTGCACTACGAACTTGTAAAAGAGGTTGAAACTCAGACAGCAAGAGGCGCAGACCTTACGCGGCAATTGCTGGCCTTTGCACGAGGCGGCAAATACGAGATAAAATACTTAAACCTCAATCACCTGGTTGAGGCTACCTCTACGGCGTTTGGCAGGACAAGAAAGGATATTAATATATATTGCAATCTCTCTAAAAAAATAGAGCCGATTAAAGCAGACAAAAGCCAGATCGAGCAGCTTTTGATGAATTTTTACCTAAACGCAGGACATGCAATGCCTGATGGAGGTTCTCTTTATCTGGAAACCAGCGTTATATCGTCTATGGAATTGACAGGAAAACCATATCAGCCTGAATCCGACTCTTATACAGTATTGACCATCCGTGACACTGGCGTTGGGATGGACAAGAAAACCTTAGATCGCATCTTTGACCCGTTTTTTACGACAATAAACATGGGGAGAGGGACTGGCCTTGGACTTGCGGCCGGATACGGAATTATAAAGGCACATAAGGGGTATATTGATGTTTCGTCAGAAAAAGGCCGAGGCACTACTTTTATAATTTATCTGCCCGCATCTCCAAGCGAAAAGCCCGCGCAGAATGATCTTCCTGCTGTAATTGTCACAGGAACTGGGACAATACTTCTGGTCGATGACGAAGCGCCTGTGTTAAAAGTAGGCGCTAGAACACTCAGGCGGCTGGGTTATGATGTTATTGAGGCAATGAGCGGCAGTCAGGCCATAGAGATATTTAAGAAAGAAAAAGACCACATAGACCTTGTCATACTTGACATGATTATGCCGGATATGTCCGGAGGCAAGGTCTTTGACCTGCTTATGGAGATTGATCCGAGTGTAAGGATCTTGCTCTGCACAGGATACAGCCTGGAAGGAGAGGCGACGGAGATAATGGCGAGAGGCTGCGACGGTTTTATTCAAAAGCCGTTTACTATAGAAGGGATATCTCAGAAAATCAGGGATGTCATGGCAATAAGTTAAGAAGGCTGAAGACTGTTAGACTGAAGTCTGAAGGTTATTCAAATAATTCTAACAGCCTTCAGTCTGAATACCTAATTCGTTACAATATGGACTATAAATCTCTTTTATTCAAGCTCATTAAGATAGGCATAGCACTTACAAGCGAACAATCCCTGGACAGTCTTTTTTCCATTATTCTTACTCAAGCAAGAGAGATCACACAAGCAGAGGCTGGCACCCTCTATACAGTCGAGCTGGAAGGGCTTCTTTTTCGCGTAAGTCAAAACGATTATCTGGACAGGCTTAATGCGAAAAAGGATAAAATACCTTTTACGGGTTTTGCGCTGCCTGTCTCCAAATCAAGTATGGCAGGGTATGTCGCTTTTACCGGAGAGACTATCAACATCGAGGATGTATATAATATCCCTCCATCCGCAACCTATACTTTTAATAAGGAATTCGATGTAAAAAACAACTACAGGTCCAAGTCGATGCTGGTTGTCCCCCTTGCAGACAGAGACCGTCAGGTCATAGGCGTTCTCCAGCTTATCAATTCATTGGGAGATGAAGGGCAAGTCGGGTCTTTTTCCAGGGAGATGGAGGAGATAGTTTTTTCACTCGCCTCTCAGGCCGCTGTGGCGCTTCACAACGCCCTGCTTAATGAATCGCTAAAGAAAAAAATCAACGACCTGGAAATTGCAGAACAAGAGCTAATACAAGCAAAAAATGCGGCTGACACCGCGAACAACGCCAAAAGCCAGTTTTTGACCAATATGAGCCATGAACTTCGCACCCCGTTCAATGGGGTGCTTGGAATGGCGCGCCTGCTCCTAGAAACGCCTCTTTCCTCAGAACAACTTGAATATACAGGGACGATTAAAACCTCTGCT